>DATEIH010000027.1:0-15226 GCA_035279165.1 Candidatus Nitrosocosmicus sp.
CTTTCAGAACGAATACTTATCAGAGAGCATGAAATCTATATCCGGGCTATACAGATGTTTACTCAAAAACATCTATCAGTTATCGAAAACCGTGTTCTTCAAATTTAAAGATAAATTAGCCTCTTATTTTCTTATCCAAATCAAGCATGAATTTGGAAATCTCTTCTTTATTTAAGTTTAAGTATTCCTGACCCCTTTCACGCAGTCTACTATTGTACAGTCGTAATTCTCTGTGTTCTTCAAAGAAGTTATCTAGAATTAATGTACCATGCAAGATTGGGTTTAGTAATTTGTCAATATTTTGTACAAGCGAGTTTAAGTCGCCTCTCTCTGCGGCTTCCGAGGCCTCATACAGTATTGTACTAATATCTTTCAATTGTTGAGTAGAAAAGAAAACCTCTTTTTTGTTTTCTAGAGACTTCGATTGTGAGTTTCGCTTTTCGACCCCGATTTTAGATATCAATTCCTTGGTAAGTTCATACTGTTCATCTTGTCCAGAAAATGTTTTTTTTACATGTTTAATAAGTAGACCTTTATTTGCTAATCTGGTTGTAGCTTCTTTAATTTCTTCCCGATCTAACCCGGTAACCCATATTATTTTTCCTAAATGATCATTTCCTTGTCTAACAGATTCTAGGATTACAACCTCGATGATCCTTTTATAATCTTCCTCCATCCTAGCATTAATAAAATCTCTATCTTTTACTGCTTTTTTTGCGTTCGCGATATCAAGCTCAATAGACTTTTTTAACGCTTCCATACCTTTGGTTGCCCTTCCATCCAGTGTCATATAACAAGCATAGTTATACCAAGCCATGGAGTCGTTCGGATTAAAGTCAATGGCCTTTTCGCAGCACTCTATGGCTTTCTCGTAATTTTTTGATTTGTAGAATACCAAGCCTTTCATGTTCCAAACTTCAGGATTGCTGATATCTATCTCTAAAACCTTATCAAAAATAGCGACAGCAAGATTATATTGGTTCAAATGGAAATGTGAATAGCCTTTTTTAATCAAGGCGTCCACGAAAAATGGATCTATCCTAAGAGAGAGATCAAAACATCTAATAGCATCTTCAAATTTTTCCTCTGCCATCTTGTTTACTCCTTTATTGTATAAATTGACTTTTTTGATGTCATCTTGAGTTATTTGATAACCGCTAGGAGTACGGGAAGAATTATCGTCTTTTTTTTCAGATAAAAGTTTCCTCCCAAAAATCTTTTCCATTATAGTTGATAACACCTATCAAGAATAAATATATTTATTTTTAAAATAATTAGGAAACTTGACGGTATTCCAAACTAGAATGTGGGAATACTAGTATTGGTGACCTTCGCAATGATTCCGCTAAATGCAAAGTTAACTAGCAAGAACCACCCCCAGAGAAATACCTGACCAGGAACCTTACAGGGCCCTTGTTTCATTTCAGTATTTGTACTATTAGTAGTATGAACGGGTGTATCTATCTTCACATTATCGGCAGAACAGGTTAAGTAGGGTATCACAATCGGTGAGAGAGCTACAGTTTGGCCAAATATCGCTGGAAATACGAATATCCATAGCATAAAAGAGGGTATCATATATAACATCATAGGCCTCATCTGTTGCTGCTGCATTTCCATGCTCATCTTCTGCATCTGAGATTGTTTCTTTTTTAGCTCTTCAATTAGTTGTTTATCTTTTTTCTTAATGGCTTCTGTATATTTTTTCCTCCATTCTCCTGTTTCCTTCATAACAGTTTTCATTTTTTCTATATTGGTTGTTTTTCTTCTCAAAAGAGCCATTGCTAAATTTAGTCCAATAGCAATAATGGCTGCGACGACTGCAGATGTGAACATATCTGGAAATATTGGGTGCTGAGTATAATGGGGGGTCAATCCTGGAAACTGCAATACCAACTTTTCAGGCCAATTGAAAAGATCTATCAATACAAGAGAAAATGATTTTCTGAGAGTTATTAATCTTTTTACTTGTTTTCAGATTACATTCTCATCAAAGGGGTTATTCCTAGTAGGTTCATGCAAGTTTTTAGAATTTCAAGGCTCTTATTTAATATCAAGGCTCTGTAAGTTGCGAGTACCTCATTTTTCTCCTTTAATATGGGAGACTTTTCATAAAAATTGTTAAAAAATGTAGCAAGTTGAAATAAATATTTTGAAAGCACCTTTGGATCTATGTTATTAGCCGCCTGTTTTAGTTCAATATCGTATCTGCATATATGCTTAATCAACTCTATTTCAGAAGAAGATAAATTTATTCCGGTTTGTTCTTCAGTTTTATCTTGTTTCTTTAAAATTAAATCAAAATTCTTATCCTCAACCCGTTTTCCTCTGGCGTAAGCATATTGGATATAGGAAGCAGTATCCCCCTCAAGACTCAGAGACTCATTTATATCAAAAGTTACCATTTTTCCTAAATCAAACTTAATGAAAAAATATCTTATCGCTGAGATGGATATCTCTTTGGATATAAAAGCGGTTTCTTCTTCTGAGAGTTCTGGATTCCTTTTTCTAGTTTCTACCTTTGCTCTTTCCTCAAGAATGCTCAATGCCTTATCTGCTTCTATGTAAATACCTTTTCTTCCAGACATATGTAATGAATTTTTATCTTCACCATCTAGACCCAGGCTATTTAGAGAGCTTTGACTTAAAATAACTGGTTCATACCCTAGATACTTATACTTTGAATCCATTCCTAATTTTCCTAATATTTCTAACAATAAATTTTGAAGCCTCTCTTGCCTCGAATCGATAATTGTTATGACTTTGCTTATTTTGTTAAAGTCAATGATCAGTTCTTTCCCAATATGCGAATCAGTTCCTAATTTTTGAAATTGATTCTTCTTGATGTTTGTACTGTACAGAATTGAAGCGTCCCATTGGTTTGTATAAAAAAGGTAATCAAATGGATTTCGCAAATAGCCCAACTTCCAAACTGCAAATGGAATATCTTTGGCAAAATATGTTAAAGTCAAGTCACTTCGTACTAATACTTTATCTCCTTCATTTCTCGACTTGTATACCCAGCAACCTGCATTCTTTCCATCTTTTTCATAATTTATTATTTGTTTATCCCTTAAAATTGAAAAAATATCGGACCAGAGGTTCGATTGGACTATCTGGGATTCAAAACTTAATAAATCATAACGACATCTTAGATTCCAACATGTCCTAAGCTGGTCGTTTAGTACTCTCTCAACTATCGTTTTAGTGAAGTGCGAAGTCTCCGATTCGGGATTCTCTAACTCCTTTAGAACTGTCTTTCTTTTTGCTTCTAAATCAGGCCTACTCTTGTATAATTCATTAGTTTTTACGTATATTTCACTTCCGCAGTATTGGTCAAATTTTATTTTTTCTTTAGATGAGTCTTGATTTTCCACTCTAATAGGAAGACCAGCATGTTTGAACCCTACAATGATATCGGCCACTTGAACTCCCGAATCGTCTATGTAATTTATGACCCTAACTTCTTTTCCTGTTATTCGAAGTATTCTATACAAACAGTCTCCTATTACCGCATTTCTGAGATGACCCACATGTAATGCCTTGTTTGGGTTTACACTAGTATGCTCTATTAATATTAATTCATTCGAATTAGAAAGACCTACATTTTCGGTTATGAGTTTTGGATTATCTGTCACCTCCTTAAAGAATTCCCTTACGAACAACTTATTATTAATTCTAAAATTGATAAAACCCGGATTTACGAAAGAAACTGACTCGATCAAGCCATTCTTATTCATTAAAGTGCTATTGGAAGGTAAAATAGTGTTTACAATATGATCAGCTATATCGATTGGAGGCTTTTTTAATTTCTTGGCTAACAAAAAGCAAATGTTTGTAGAAAAGTCTCCAAAATCCTTCACATGTGGCTCAGAAATGTCAAAATTAATATCAGACTTAGTCAAGTTGTAAAACTTTAATACTTCATCGAGAAATTGGTCGATTCTATTGACAACATTTTCAATAATCATTCAAATCACTAGAATACTTTTCCTCTAATTATCAGATCAATCGCATTTATCAACCCTTCTCCATTCGTTCCTCCAACCAAATGAGTTGCATTTTTACGCACATTTACGCCAGAATTTTCAAACGTAAAGCTATATTTTGATTCCTCAAACATGGAGATATCAGTTTCACTATCGCCTATTGCGACCACTTCGTCAAATTCAATATCAAGACTCTTCAAAAGGACTGATAGCCCAAATCCTTTATTGATTTTGATTTCATTTATATGAAAAGCATAATTGCTATCTACCAATTTCAAATCAAGATCATTTTCTCTCAAGATTTTATTACCCTCATTCAAATCAAAACTCCTCTCAAGAACGATTTCAGTCATTCTTGGAAAAACAGGTTTGCGGATAACACCTTTGATACTTTCAGTTAACACATTGAATCCCGTCAAACAATTATCCTTACTTGCTAACAATCTATGTTCTTCGGGGGAAGTAGTGATAACACCTCCATTTTCACCTATGGCAATCGGAGTAGTTCCCCCATATACGGCCAATATGAAAGCCTCTAACGATGATCTTCCAGTTACAAAGATTACCTTATAGCCCAATTTTACTAGGTATCGCAGTTTAGCTAATGCATCAAGATTAACAGCGCCATTCCCATTTAGAGTTAATGTTCCATCAATATCAATGGCAAAGAATTTTATCGACCTCAAATGAATTCAAGATAATAACAGTGTTACATAAAAACCTAGATTTAGTAATACATATATTGAATATACTATGAAAATTAGTAGAATAGTTTGAGCTTAGAAGTTGTTTTGTTAGAGGATAGTAATAATATATTATTAAAAAGACGTGAGATAAAGTCAATAATAAAAAATGCTACGGGGTCAATTCCTAGGGAAGAAGCCACAAATTTAATCGCAGGAAAAATGGGTGTGAATAAGAAGAATCTTTTGCCAATTTCTTTAAAAAGTGAATATGGTAATCCTGATGTATTGACTTTAATGTATTATTACGATGATATTGAAGAAGCAAAAAAGCAGTTACCTCGCTATCGCATTCTTAGAACAATGACAAAAGATGAAAGAAAAAAAATAATAGATGAAGAAAAGTCAGTTAAATTAAAAGCTAAACAGGCAGCAGCAGCAGCAGCAAAATCTAAAAAGAAGTAATTTGATAAAACAATAGAGAGGGGTAAGATTTGCAATGAGTAAAGACAAAAAAGGAGGAGAAAGTGTGGCAAAATTTTATCAAGTTACTGAAAGTAAAATTGAGAGAACAAGGAGAGAATGTCCCCGATGCGGTAAGGGAGTTTTCATGGCGGTACATAAAGATCGGCTAACTTGTGGAAAATGCAGCTATACTGAATTTCAAAAAGATCAAACCAAAAAAACTAAACACTAATGCTTGAATCACGTAAATTTTAATATTTGATTTTTTAAAGAATCCTCAACAATGGTGTTGGCCAGAGCAGAAAAAGGTAGCTTTATAAAATTATCCCCAATCATTATTTTCTGTATAGGTAATTTTTTCTTAATCCAAAAGGATTCAGTTTTTTTGTCCAATTTTGTATCATTAAACCCATTTGCAAATTTCGTGTAAATCAATTTTTGAAGATAAAGGTCACCTTTGAACACTTTAGTAGAATCAAGAGTTTTTTCATTGTCCGAAAATGAATTTTCGTAAAGTGTATTGGAAATATTATCTGATGTTACATCTAAATTAATTATGGTTTTTAACATATTCAAATAGTGTAGAAATTCATGAGCGAGCACAGCATGAAGAGTTCCTTTTAAGCCGTACATTACCAATGGAGCGGAAAGTTGGATAACGATTTTTATTCTATTTTCCGTAGTGCAGAATGGGATTGTTCTTGCATATACTAGGGAATATTGTTGGTACTCAATATCTGAAGTTGCTATTAATAAATTAGGTTCTATAAAAAAGACTGGGTAATCTATTGATGTTAGCTTCTCAATTCTATCTATTCCCTTTTCAATCACGCTCATCTTATTCGTTATCAGTTGAAATGTTCTTTCCTCGAATTTCTTTTCTAATAAATATTTTTTGACTAAAGCTAAGGGGTCAAAATCATTCATTTTATTTCATTAATTATTTATTTAAGATTACATCCTTAATATCAAAATATATACATTCGCACTTGGTCTTGAGTACGTCGGAAAGACAAGGATTAATGGGCTCGTTACCACCTATGAATTGTTTTATGGGTATTCCATTATCCATATCAAACGATATTTCCAGTCTGCAGTCTTCTGCGTTTACCAACTTCGCAAAGTAGATATTTCTTATTGTTTTGCGGTTTTTGACTATAAAACCTACTTCCCCTATGAGCCCATGAATGAGATTTTGAAAATAGCTAAAATTGCCAACTTTATCTTCAATTTTGACCAATACAGTTACGAGCACTCTATATTTTCCATAATAATCAATTTGATCGTGTTCAATCTTTCTGAATTGTAATTCAATGCCCTCCTCTAAAACCTTTTTTTCATATGTATCTTTTCTTTTTGGATTAATCACTTTCACTATAAAGGGTCTCCCACTACCAAGAACCAAACTGTATTTATCTTCACTTCCAGTCCAGGTTATCTTCATATCCTCCGAATGATATTGTGACAGAACGGCTTTTCTAATTGAATATTCAATCGATTTCTCTTTTCTATGAGTCATCTTACGAACGGCTTGGGAATCTATTTTCATTAGTGATTTATCCTTTTGGGGTATGCCCCTGTCTAATTTCACATATCTTCCCAAAAGATAGAATTCCTTAGCTTTGCAATCTACTCTAAAACTCAGGTCATTGTCAATGACCACATCGAATTTATAATCTGGATCAAGGTGATCTATAATTAGTTTTTCATCTTCACGTAATTTTTCCCTAATTAATAAATTAATTTGGCTTTTTATTCCCATACTGCCCTTAACCTGGAACATTGAGCGCACGTAATCCTCATTTTCATAAAATAAGTAAGGAAGCCTTGTTCCTATATCAATAGTTGGAACACACTTAATTGATCCAAGCATTTCTGACTTTAGTATTGTATCAACTATTGATGGCAAGGTTCCTAGGAAAAAGCTTCTACAAATAAAACAAATATGTAGCTTTGTCTTTACAATCGAAACATATACTGAATATTTTACCAATGACATCTTTTTTTCAGAAAAATTTCTATCATAGCAAAATTTACAAAGATGAATTTGTAGTTGATTTGTATTTTCCAACTTTAGCATACAGGTTCTCAATAGTTTTTAGCCAAGACCAAATTTCCTTAATAAGCCTTGCATCTGGCGGCCTTTTGCTTGTTTCATCATGGTCTTAGAATTGTTATATTGTTTGATAAGATCTTTGACATCATGTTCCATAACTCCGGAGCCTCTTGCAATTCGCTTTCGTCTAGCCTCGTTAATAATATCTGGATTTTTCTTTTCGTCGGTAGTGAAGGACTGAATTATAAATCTCCATTTCTCCATTTTTTGTTGTAAAACATCAAGATGGTCATCTTTTACGAAATTTGAAAGTCCTGGTAAATTCTCAATTACATTTCGAAAACCCATTTTTCCCATGTTTTCCATTTGAGCATAGAAATCTTCGATTGTCATCTTGCCACTCATGAGCCTCTTTGCTTGATTTTCATCGGATTGAATTTCTAAATTGCGGGCCATTTCAAGAAGGGCTTTTATATCTCCCATTCCTAGAAGTCTACCCACAAAGCTTGTAGGAGAAAATTGTTCTAAATCATCTATTCTTTCACCGGTACCTATAAAAAGGACTTTTGCACCGGTCGCAGAAGATGCAGCAATTGCCCCACCACCCTTGGCTGTGCCATCCAATTTGGTAATAATAATACCACTAATTTTTGCATTTTCGTGGAAGATTTTTGCTTGATTATATGCCTGTTGTCCAATGGTTCCATCGATAACAAGAAATACCTGATCTGGGGTAACGATGGAGTACATAGTCCGCATTTCTTCGAGCAGTCCCTGTTCTTCCTTATGGCGTCCTGCAGTATCTATAATAATAATATCTACAGGCTGGTCATCAAAAAATCTCATTCCATTTTTTACAATTTCGAGGGCGTCCTTGTTGCCTTCCTCACCATAGACTTGAGCATTAATCTTACTACAGTTCATCTTTAGCTGGGTCAGTGCACCGGGTCGCCAGGTGTCTGCTCCGATTACTCCTATTCTATAACCATGCTTTGAAAGCCACCTAGCTAATTTGGCTACAACAGTAGTTTTTCCACTACCTTGTATGCCTAACATCAATATAGTGTTCTTTTTATCAGAATTAAATTCTATTAAATTTTCATCGATTTTTTTTCTATCAATTGTCTTTATGGCTTCACCACTGTAACCCAACAATTTTGACAGCTCGCCGTAAAGAATAGTTATTATGTGGTCTTTTTTAGATAGACCCTTCGGAGGGGTTTCTTTTAATGACCTTTCTTTGAGATTTTTAGTTATTTCTAACACTAATCGAACATTTACATCTGCAGCTAACAATGCTCGTTGGAGATCTTTACATAATTCATTAATTAATTCTTCATTGATGTCTGAAGCCCCAACAATTTTCTTTAATGCCAATCTCAAATTATCTTTTAAACTATCAAGCATAGTTGTCTACTTTTCTATTAAATCAACATCTAATATTTCAAACATTCCCCTGATTCCATCCCATCTAGTGATATGATCTTTGATGTAAATTTTTTTTTTATATAAAGGACAATCTAGTACCAGGGTTTCAGCTTCTCCGCCCTCAAAAGTAATATTAAATTTATGTTTAAGACTTAGTTTTTTTAAAATAGAAAAATTATCTTTTGTGATTATCTTCCCAAGCCAACTACTATCCAAACCCAATGCTGCAACTCGTGTAATCATAATTTCAAATCCCTGATTTAACAACTGTTCATAGTAATAATCACTATTAATGTTCCAAAGGGGTGAAACTAGCTTTATTTTCAGTTTGTTGCAAATATCCTGAAAAATATCTAATTGAAATTTACTTGATATACAACCATTTATTAATCCGTCGATTGAAAATTCGTCTACAGCTTTCGTGACTAAATGGGTTAATTCATTAACTTCATGGTTTTTTTCAGATACACTACACGAATGCTCTATTACAGGTACTCCTATTACATTTGAAATTTTGTTTAACAGATTGGTGGTCGGATAATGAAATAATAAACTATCATCATTACTTGGATGCATCATCAAAATACAACATAAATCATGTTTTTGTAAAGAAGTCTTATAAATCGCAAAAGTGCTATCTTTACCTCCGGAAAACAAGCCCGCCATTCTCAATAATTAATCGTATTTACTATAGGATATAATCTAATAGTTTTTATAATAGAATACAATTTTTAGATTTATGCAAATGCTAAATTCTGAAATTATAGCAGGTGTGTCCATATTCTTGTTAGGATTACTCTTCTTTATAGCTGGACTTTTAAATACAGTTTGGGCAACTATTTTCGTGGTCGATTATCTCATAATGGCTATTGGCATTGCGACAATCGGGGTTGGGTTTTGGACTGCCAGGTATGAGAGGAAAAACAACCTCCATCATAGTGAACATCACCATTAATTCAAAAAATTATTCATCTACGTAATAAATCAAATTATTTTTTTTAGAATCTTGAGAGCTTAAACCGATCAATATTTTCTCGAGTTTGTCATCGTCAGGTGTGTCTCCATTTATGTTTCCTGGCAGGATCAAGGTCAAGTTTATATCCGAACTGAGTACATCACGAAGCTCTTGGTTAGCGGTAGTAACGTAAGGCCTTAGTGCTCCTCTAAAAACTTCTGACCTCGCACGGACTTCACCGCTAATTTTCTTCCCTACTGGCGAATTAGGGCCTACTATTATGATATTTCCATTAGATCCTTTGAATAACGAGGGATCATCTAATGCGTGGGTTGTAGTCATTGACAGGACTGATTTGGTTGCAATCAAGTGAGGTATATTTATGAATTTTTCTACCAAGATGTCCCAGTCTTTACGATCAAGCGTTGTTAATTTGATATTGTAGTCGTAACTACCGGTAAAATGTATGACTGAATCCACCCTACCATATCGAGAGTTTATTGTATTGAATATTTTCTGTACTGCATTTTCATCACCCAAATCAACAGCATGATAATGAAATCCTTCAAAAATCTTGCTGACCTTTGGAGATTCCTCATTGTTTTGAGTAAGGATTATTAGTTGTTTTACCTTTAGACTGTTAATCATCATTCCAATTTTTTTGATAAAGTGTAACAAATTCTCTTCGGTAGAAGTCGTTGTAATTAAAATTGTTTTATCCACTAAAGTCTTAGCCGGATCAATTTCTATAGTTCTTTCAACAATCGGCCTTACCGGGTAGAAAACCCTGTCATTTGGAATGACTTTTCCGTTTAATAACTTGCTGATTTCATCACTTGCTAAGTAGCCAACCATGTCGGCTACATCATCCTGAGATAAAAATTCGTTATCAACTATCATCTTCTTAGTATTGTTCTGCACCTTTTCTGCAATTTCTTGTATCTTAGCAAGGAGTTCCTTTGCCAAGGTTTGTGTTGAGGCAGCATCTAGAGTATTATATTTTTGTGCTAGAAAAGTTGCTACCTTCTTTGACTCATTGTCGATTATTTCAGGCTCATCCCCTAAGTATGGTAACAAAGCAGCTGAAATCTCTTCGATTTGTTTGCTACTCAAACTTTTAAAACCTCCGACCCTTAAAAATTCTGCAGCTGCCTTTGGGTATACTGTTTTATAGATTCTGTCTGAGTGGACAGGCCCAGGATTTGTTGCAACTGCCTTTATACCTTTCTCAACTAACTCCCATGCGAAACATTCTGAGAGTCTATTTTTTGCGCCCTGTGCCGCGGTATAAGGTGTTCTAAACCTATAAGGTCTCTGCTCATATTTGTTCTCCTCTGTGAAAAAGGTGGAAATTGTAATTATCCTGCCGATACGGCTGAGTACTTTTAAAGCGCTAACACTAGTCCAAAAAGTACCAGTAAGATGTATTGAGACGCAATCTTTAAACTCTTGATAACTCGAATTAGTAAAAATTTTGACTGGACCCGAGACCCCTGCATTATTTACGATGATATCTATATCACCGAAATCGGTGCTTATTTTGTCAAACATCTTATTGATGGCTTCAAAATCGGAAACATCTACCCCTGCATAATAAGTTACAGATGATTCAAATTTTTCATCCTTAATTATTTGTTTTAGGACATCTGATGCATCTATTAGTGGTTCTTTCCTCCTTCCTAAAATTATGATATTGTAACCTATCTTAGCAAATTTTCTAGCCACAGCTTGACCAATCCCTGTTCCGCTCCCTGTGATTAGTATTGTTTTGTTACTCTTACTCATCTTAACATTTATTGACACATAAATCTCTAATATTAATTGTTTATCACTGGAAGTATTTTTAAATGAATAATTCACATATTTTGTAATTCGTATTACGCTTCCCTAATATTATAATAAAACTTTATAAAATAAGTATCATTTCAGTGATAATATAGAAATGGGGAATTATGAAATAATAACAAAATTTATGGTATCGGGGGTAAATAATTAAGTGAAAATAAAATTCGGTTTGACATTTGGTCTAAACGTCGCTAGATTGGGGCTGGATGAAATGCAAGTAATAACCGCCGCTCAAATAGCAGACAGAACTAACTTTGATTCGGTATGGGCGATGGATCACACAAATGTACCTCAATGGAAAAACGCCGTTGTAAATGACGCCTGGTTGATGTTGGCAGCGATTGGGTCAGTAACAAACAACGTAGAGTTAGGGACTTGTGTTACAGACGCCATTAGAAGGCACCCCTCAACAATCGCTTTATCGACGGTGACTCTTGACAGGATAACAAGAGGTAGAGGCATATTGGGAATTGGTGCCGGTGAAGCCCAGAACGTGGTTGATTTTGGCATCGAATTCAGTAAACCTGTGTCAAAATTTAAGGAGCAATTGGAAGTAATCGAAAAGCTATTTGAATCCAATCCAGACAACCATGTTAATTATCAGGGTAAATACTACAGCCTTGTTGAAGCCTGTTTACAAGCAAAACCGATCAGGAAGCCCAGACCTCCTGTATATATCGCTGCGGGGGCACCAAAAACATTAGAGCTGTGTGCAACCTATGGTGACGGTTGGATCCCTATCGGCTATACTCCAGCCTTATTTGAACATCATGCAAATGTTATTAAAGATCATGCAAAGAGATTAGGCAGAGATATCTCCAATTTTGAGTTTGCAAATGATGTCGATGTTTATTTTTCACCAGACGGCGAAGCAGCATGGGAAAAGATGAAAAAAGCAGTTAAGGTAAGCCTTTACAAACCTGAATTATTAAAAGTTCACAATATCCAGCAAGATTCAGAGTTTGATTTTAGGAGATACTTTACAGAATATGCTATGAACAAACCTGAATTAATGGAAGAAATGAAAAAAGCTTCATTACAAATCCCGGATGATGTAGCACGAACTGCTATCGGAGTTGGCAGTCCAGATGATGTAATAGAAATGCTGGAACGATTTATTAAGGCGGGTACAAACCATTTCATAATTCGCTTCTGGGGTGAGGGGCTTTACCAAAATATAGAGACCTTTGGAAATAAGGTTGTGCCCTATTTCAATGACATCCAAAAATAAATATTTATTTTTGTGTTTCAAAAATAAATATCTAAGGATTTAGTTTTTGGAACCTTCTTAAATTCTTTCTTTATTGTCCTGCTTCCCCTTTTTATTGATTCTGCATCATATCCGAGTTTTAGTAAATAATTAGCGAATTCTTCCTGAAATCCGTGAAATGTATATATCTTTCGAGGATTACATTGTTTCACAACTTCTAGCAACTCATTATGATCACAATGATCGCTAAAAGGTATCACATAGTCTAGGTTCATCATGTTTCTGTAATTACGATTTATTGCCCATCCGCTGAAACCTATGGTAATTGCGCCATACTTTTGCTTGTAATGAGATAACTTGGCATCCTTGCCATTAGTTAATGGATGTATCATTATCCATGGTCCCTTATCCAATAATCCCAGATCCGATGCACTAGACAGTGATGTAGAATCTTCTAATGAAACTCCAAATTGCTCGTACATTTGATTGAATCTAAATATTTCATCATGAACAATAAGCGGCTTCCAGGCCCCAAATAATGAAGTAAGTATCTGAGCCTTACCCAAAGAATATCCCATTAAGATGACTGGAATTCCTCTACTGTACATTTCTGAAATTAAAGAATTTACATAATGAGTTATGCGTTCTAATGGAGGGAAAATATACTCAGGTTTTCCAAAGGTTGTTTCAATAATAAGAGTATCGGCTTTTGGAATAGTTGTCTTTCTGAGAAATGCTCTATCTCTCATAGATAAGTCTCCTGTATAAAAAATCTCGTTTCCCACTAAGAGACCTCTTGACCCTAGTATGTGGCCAGTATCAACTAAAGTACAGTCATCTTGATAATGGATTCCCTTCTCAAAGAAGTACCCACGGAGGCTTGCTATTGCAAAGGTTTCAGGGGAACAAATAATCTTATTTCTCAAATTGTATTTTTTGATAACAGACTTATTTAACATGTGATCGATATGTGCATGAGAAATGAAAACATAATTTTCATCTAAGATTTGCCTCGGATCTAGATATATTTTTTTTTCCTTGTTTTTAAGTACTATTTGATTCTTTGTATCCGAAGTGATTTGATATGGCACTAGTAGATCATCTTAATTGAGGTTATTTATTCAATATTATTTCAATTGTTTGAATACATTAAAATTAAATTTATATTGAATCAAAAATAAGAAAGTGAATCAATTCAAGATTATTTATGTTTTGCTTGATGGAATAGGCGATCTTCCACATCCAGATTTAAATTATTTAACTCCACTAGAAGCGGCATATACACCTTATCTCGATAAGATTGCTAGAATGGGAGTTTCAGGACAGGTAGTGAGTGTTGGAGATGGAATTGCTCCTCAGTCTGATATTGCAGTATTTAACATGTTAGGCTACAACTTTAGAGACGTTGAATATTTTGGGAGGGGGGTAGTAGAATGCATAGGCTGCGGAATAGATTTTATCGAAGGAGATCTAGCACTAAGAGGTAATTTCGCAACGATCGACCCTACCAGTAAAAAAATTCTCGACAGACGCGCTGGTCGAATCGTGACTGAGGCAGACTCTCATGCAATTTGCAATCTTCTCAGAGATAATGTTAAAATCAAAGGGGTAGAATTCTCAATAGAACCCACCATTGGCCATAGGGTAGTATTACGTTTTAGGAGGAAAGGTACAATATTAGGTGAGAAGGCTACTAATACTGATCCTGCATATGACAAGAAAAATGGAATTGGTATTGCATTGGATACTTCCGGGGGCGATATTTATGTTGCAAAATCAAAATCAGAGGATGCAGATTCCCAACTATCTTCGGATATCATCAACCAGTTTTCTGATCAAGTAATAGAGACTCTGGATAGTTGTTCTATAAATTCAAACAGGAAGGAAAAAAATTTATTGCCAATAAATTGTATTTTATTGAGAGATGCTGGAAATAGATATCCTCATTTACAGAATATTAATGACAAATATAATCTAAATTTCGCTTCTCTTGTTGATATGCCAGTCGAAATTGGAATTTCACAAATTCTTGGAATGACGGCATACAACGCTGGCTCTCCAGATGAATATGACTTGAAGGCCAGCGAATTACTAAATCTAATTAACAATCACGATGTTTTTTACGTCCATATTAAAGGTCCTGATGAATTTGGGCATGATGGGAATGCTAAAGGAAAGAAAAGAAATATAGAGGAAATTGATAAACGCTTTTTTAAAAAAGTTCTCGAAGGAATCAGCAATCTCACGGAAACGCAAATCTATTTCATAGTTTCAGGAGATCACTCAACACCGTGCATCAAAAAAGCACATACCGATGATCCAATACCATTAATCGTTTCTGGCCGAAGTATTATAACAGATTCTACAACGAGATTTACGGAATCAAATTCAAAGAAGGGATCTTTAGGTAAAATATATGGATATCAAGTATTAGATACTGCGATCAAGAAACTTAAAAACCCTTGAAAACTGATCTCATAAATCAGGTTGTGGGTTTAAATCTTAATAATGCTCCTATTTTTCCAAGGCTTTGAATCTGGGCTCCCTCTTCAGTCTTAGAAGAAATTATATCAAGCTTTGTTCCAGCTAGAGAGG
>DATEIH010000028.1:0-3956 GCA_035279165.1 Candidatus Nitrosocosmicus sp.
TATTTCGAGCTCGTAATGAATAATCTTAATTTCAAATATATATTAGATAAGAATTCTATCGATCATGCATGATTACGATAATGTACTAATCGTAGGTTCAGGAGGTAGAGAGCATGCGTTGGGTTGGAAGATTTCTCAAAATGATAATGTGAAAAAAGTAATATATGCAAGTGGCAATGGTGGGACTCTTCATAATATTCAGATATTACCTACTGAAATAGACAAATTAGCACAATATGCTAAAGCAAATGAATTGTTTACAGTTGTAGGTCCAGAAGTACCGTTATCCTTAGGCATAGTGGACATGTTTAATTCTTATGATTTACCGATTTTTGGTCCTACAAAGAGCGCTGCCAGACTAGAAACTAGTAAAGAATTTTCAAAACAGTTTATGAATCGTCATTCTATTCCGACTAGTGAGTTTAATGTATTTACTAATGCTGATAAGGCCGTAGATTATGTAGAGAGAATTAATTTTAATGCGGTAATAAAAGCCGATGGACTGGCAGCAGGAAAAGGAGTTTTTGTGAGTAATAATAAAACCGAGGCCATAGATGCAATTGATCAGTTATTAAACAAAAAAATCTTTGGTCCTGCTTCTGAAAAAATCATTATAGAGAGGAAAATTGACGGGGAAGAGATTTCCCTTATAGCAATCTGCGACGGAGATTCTTTCAGGATCATGGATACCTGTAGAGATCATAAGAGAGTTTTTGATGATGATCGTGGTCCTAATACGGGAGGTATGGGGAGCTATTCACCTGTCCCTGAAGTAAGCCAAGATGATTTAGATTACATTTCGGATAAAGTATTTAAACCAGCTATTAATGGAATGCAAGCTGAGGGTTACCCATACAAAGGCTTCCTATATGCTGGGATGATGATTGAAAAGCACAGTGGCAAACCATATGTCCTCGAATTTAATGCGAGGATGGGAGACCCTGAGTGTCAACCTCTAATGATGAGAATGCAATCTGATTTGTTTGAGTACATAAGAGCAGCAGCGAACAAATCATTAGATTCTATGCGGCCTCTTATGTGGAAGGACAAGTTTTCCACATGCGTAATCATGGCTTCAAAGGGATATCCTGACAAATACGAAACTGGATATACAATAAGAGGTTTGCGTACATCACCTGACAGGGATGAAACTAAATATCCAATAAGAGGTTTGCGTACATCACCTGACAGGGATGAGATTATGATTTTTCATTCTGGAACAAAACTAAACCAAGACAATGAACTTGTTACTGCTGGAGGACGAGTATTAGGCATCACATCGTTGGGTAAGTCAATTGAGGAGGCCATGAGTAGATCCTATCAAATAGTGCAGGAAATATCTTGGGGTAATAATCAACAGTACTACAGAACTGATATTGGCAAGAAAGGCTTAGGTATCTGAGAGATGAGTTAACTCATATTTATCATCCTTTTGTCTGAAATTAGTATGTTCATTTTGACATCTAGAGCATTAGAAGGTATTTTTTCCAATATTAATTGGAAATCATATCCGAGACCTACTAGAGTCATGTATTTAATATTGTTAGAATTAAAGAACTTATCATAATAGCCTTTTCCGTATCCTATCCTGCTACCCGTCTCGTCAAATACGACACCGGGGGCTATAACAATATCGAGATAACTATTCATGTTTTCACTAGTTTTTTCAGGTTCCAATATACCATATTTGCCGATCCTAAGGTTTTTGGTTGGATCGTATTTGAAAAAACTAATCTGCTCATCCACGATTGTAGGCAAACATATTGTCTTCGAATTCACAATGGCTTCAGATATTATTTCAAAAGTTTGAACCTCATTTAAAATAGGATAATACAAACCAATGACTTTGCTATCTAAGTAGTACTTTGATCCAAGGAACCTTTTTTGAGCAGATATACTCTTTGTAATGCAATCATGAAAAGTCATATTTTTTCGTCTTTGGAGGTATTTTTTTCTTAAGATCGCTTTGGAAGAATCCATTTTTTTACTTTGCTTATGTCTTAGAAGCCTCGACCGTGTTACTCAGAAGCATGCAAATAGTCATCGGACCCACTCCCCCAGGCACAGGAGTAATATAGTCGACCTTCTCTTTTACCAACTCAAAATCCACGTCTCCGCAAAGTTTGCCATCCACTCTATTTGTCCCTACATCAATTATTGTTGCGCCGTATTTGACCATATCAGATGTTAATACAAATGAGTTCCTATTCCCCACAGCAGTAATAATTATGTCTGCATTTTGGGAGAAGAGACTAAGATTTTTAGTGTGAGAGTGAGAAATGGTTACTGTGCAATTTTTCCTCAACAACAGTGATGCCAAAGGCTTACCTACCAAATTGCTTCGGTTAATAATCAATGCATTGGCCCCATCCAACTGAATTTCATAATACTTGAATAGTTCCATTATTCCAAGTGGGGTGCAAGGTACTAGTTTTGTTCTATTGTTGAGTAACAAACCAGAATTGATATATGTTAAGCCATCAACATCTTTCCTAGGATCAACCGTGTTGACTACCTGATATTGATCTAACTGATCTGGTAATGGTAATTGTATTAATATGCCATGAACAGTAGAATCCAAGTTAAGTTTTTCAATTAAAGTAATTAATTCAGGCTGTGAAATATTACCATCTAATCTATAATCAAGCGTACGTATACCTATCGAATTTGCAGCTTTTTGTTTGTTGTTAATATAAACTAATGAAGGTGGATCGGATCCAACAATTATTGTAGCCAGACAAGGTTTCACACCTTTAGTTACTAGCATAGATATTTCATCCCTTAGATTATTTTTAATATGTTCTGAAACCGATAGTCCGTCTATTATCTTAGCCGTCAATATATCCATCTAATTATAAAATTAATATAATTTGAGTCTTATCAAAGATAAATAATTACATAATTAAACGGAGATTCAAAATGATAAAGAAAACTCAGTATTAGGTTACTTGAGTTTAACTTTGATTTTGGGAGAGTTAGTTACGCTTTTCAATTTTGCTAACGCGAGTTCGCCTGCTTTTCGACCAGATAATAACATCGATCCAAAGGTGGGACCCATTCGAGGTAACCCATAAGTTTCAGTTACTGACATACCAGCTGCAATTAATCCTGGATAAACCTCTCCTGTTGAATGTACAACTCCATCTTCGCCACCTTCTACCCACATAGGGTTCATTCCTTTCCAGTCGACCAGACCTCTTTGCATCAATCTTTTTACTGCCACAGAATCGTGACCAGTAGCGTCGATTACAATCTTACTCTCAAAGGCTACCGGATCAACACAAGTAATATTTCTAGGCAGTGCAGATACTGGCATCCAGTTTATGACCACTCCGCATACCTTCTTATTTTTCAAAACAAGATCATCAAATTTGGTTAATTGTAAAAATCTAACTCCAGAATCGCATGCTGCAGATATCAATTTAGAGCATGCATCAGGTCCCCATGCAGCATACAAATTATCATTTATTTGTCTATATGGAACTCCTAATTCATCCCAAACTTTTTGGGCAGGAGCTCTAACCGTAACAGGGTTCATCATATAACCACCAACCCAGTAACCGCCCCCAAGATAATTATTTTGTTCTATTATCAGTGTCTTAGCTCCGCTTTTTGCTATTTCTCTCCCGGCTGACAATCCTGCTGGTCCTGCACCTAGGATTATAACATCAGAATCGCTGTACTCTTGAATAGTTTCAAAAAACATAGAGGCAATGGAACGAGTAATCTCCTTTTCACTCACATCAGCAAATATTTTTTTATCCATATGACAACTTCTTGATCGTAATATTAATACATTTTTGGACTAGAAATGTTCCGGTAAATCCTATTCCTAAAAAAATTAATCCGTTGCAAACCCCCATTTTTATAGAAGAATCAAAGCCCAGATTGATTAATAGAATAACGATCTAAGTAGTCGAAGCTTTAGGGGATAACGAAAGTAAATGAAAGTTGGA
>DATEIH010000029.1:0-2059 GCA_035279165.1 Candidatus Nitrosocosmicus sp.
TTCAAAATTTTGCGAATCATTATTCTCTTTTGTTATTGCATTTTCATCTTCTTGGAGAAAATGCGATTGCTTTGCAAAATTAGAGGCCTCTCTGCCTGCGATTTTTCCAAAAACCAGGGTATCAAGTAAACTATTGCCACCCAATCTATTGGCACCATGAATCTGACTTATTACTTCACCTGCTGCAAATAATCCCTCAACTTTTGTTTTACAATTTATATCGACAGATAATCCTCCCATAGAATAATGTGCTGTAGGACCTACTTCCATTTTCTCTTTTGAAATATCTATTCCAGCAATTTCCTTGAATTGTTTATACATTGTAGGCAGCCTATCCATAATTTTTTTTATAGGAAGATGAGTAACACTTAGCCAAACTCCTTTATGGGGAGTCCCCCTTCCTTCTGCAATCTCACTATAGATAGACCGTGCGACCACATCACGAGGACCCAACTCCATCCTAGTAGGATAATATTTCTCCATAAACCTTTCATTTTTTGAATTAAGTAAAATACCCCCTTCTCCTCGAATGGCTTCTGTAGCAAGCGTACCCAATGCATTTTCAGGCCATACCATACCGGTAGGATGAAATTGAACCATTTCCATATCTACCAAATCTACGCCTACTTCATAGGCAAGATCAATTCCCTCACCGTAATGTTCATAATTTCTTGAACTACTCACCGAATAAACCCTTGTATATCCACCCGAAGCAAGAATCAAAGAATTGCAGCTTAACTTGATAGGCTGTTTTTTTATAGTATCAATACCAAGTGCTCCTATTATTTGAGAATGCGAAGAACTTGACGAACTTTCGGAATTTCCTTTTCCTTTATTATCTGTGACTAGTAACTTTGTGATATAGATGTTATCCATGATGGAGATCTTTCTATCATTAACCTGTTGTAAAAGTACCCGCACTATCTCATTACCAGTCCAATCTTCATAGAAAACCGTTCTTCTGTATGTATGAGCTCCAAAGAATCGTTGTGTTAAACGTCCATCTTCTTCCCTGTGAAATCTAGCACCCCAGTTTACCAATTCGGTAACTGCATCTGTAGCATTCTTACATAGAATTTCAACCCGTTCATAATCTGCTATATATTCTCCCTCTGTTAATGTATCAGCGGCATGTATCATCCAGTTATCTTTGGGATCCAAGGTTCCAAGTGCTGCGTTAATTCCACCCCTTGCAAGCACTGTATGAGGATCGCCTTGTTTACTCTTACTAATTAGAAGTACATGGGATCCATTATCGTGGGCCTCGATTGCAGCTCTCAGACCAGCAGAACCACCTCCGATAATTATGACATCATAAAAATAATCAGCAGGATAACCATTATTTTTAGTCATAATCTATTTCATAACGAATTATATTTAAAAAATATTATAATTTTAATATTATTTCTATAGAATATTCAATAGAAAGAGATTTCAACATCCATTTTATTCGGAATAATGGGTTGTTATAGTCAAATATTTACCAATTCTAATAATGTACATAGTAATATTAGACCTATATATAATGACAAAATTATAATGCTAAAAAAAGTAAAATTACTAATACAATAAAGAAACATTAAGGTATGGCTCATTTAAGTTACTAGGAAGCTATTCTTAAGGTATTTACCTAGTACATATTCTTTTTCTGTTTTATCCTTTTACCGATCCTAGGGTAAATCCTTTTATCATTTGTCTTTGGAAAGCCACGATGAGAATAATCACAGGCAACAGCGCTATGGTGATCCCTGCAGCCAGGTATCCCCATTCGATCCGGTACAAAGAGATGAACTGATATAATGCAACCTGAAATAGAGTGGAATTCGGAGAATTTGCTAATACTATCGGTAGAACAAATTCGTTCCAAGAAAAAATAAAAGAAAAAATCGATGCAACTGCCAAGCCGGGCATAGATAGGGGAATTATTATTCTTCTCAATACTCCGATCTTTGAACAACCATCGATTAATGCAGATTCTTCTAATTCTTTTGGTATAGTTTCAAAATAATTTTTTAATAATATTACGTTTAATGGTATAATGAGTATTTGAAAGGTTAGA
>DATEIH010000030.1:0-2120 GCA_035279165.1 Candidatus Nitrosocosmicus sp.
CTTTGCATCAAAATATTCTTTTAATATGATTAATTTGAGTAATGATTCTACAATTTAGTAATTAGTGGTTTTGTATTTGCAGCAAAGTAACGGACCTAAGTATGACTTAAATCAGGATTAAGATGTTCAGGAGTTTTCACAGTTTATTTAGTATCCATATCGAGAATTTCATCTCAATTGTTGAACTAGGAAAAAATGTACTTTATAATTTATGGCAACCTTTTATAAAGGATGTCAAGAAACTTTGATTAATCCTTAGAAATATCATGTAATAAACACTCTGAACAGCGCCGTATTAAAATAGTTATTTACACTTTATCGTTATAATAATTGGAGACATTTTTACTAAAAAATAATCAAAATAAACTAACATTATTTGTTTTCAAACTGCTTATATCATATGTTTGAATCGTATGCTTAGATAAAGAAATGAATGACAAAGATCTAAATATTGTTTGGGTATGCACTCAATGTAATCAAAATTTTCTATTTTATTCCGATGTTCAAGATCATAAAGCTAGCACTGGTCATTCAAAGATCCATAAGTTCGATTTGCTGTCCGGTCGTATGATAGACAGCATAGAAATGAATTAGTTTTAAATTAAATTAATTTTCGATATACATAAAAAGAGGATAATTATCATTTAATCAAAAGCCGGGGTCGCCTAGCCTGGAAGGGCGCAAGCCTGGAAATTAGGAAACTATATAGCTTGTGGCCCGTGAGGGCCTCGAGGGTTCAAATCCCTCTCCCGGCGCTTTTTCTCGTCAAAATTACTGTTTTTCGTAGCTGTTTCTTTCACTGCATTACCAAATTTCGTAGCTTCTGATGTTTGAAGGTTATAGGAAGAGTCCTTTGAACCCTCGAGGCCCTCTTTAACATCACCATGAACTTTAGCAATTTCCTCAAATCTCGACATATTACTGAATTTAGTAGCGCTGTCTTCGTCGTTGGAATATGGTTTAGAATCTGCTCTATCGTTTTGTTCTTCCAATGTAACTGGCGGCGCCTCCTCTTTGTTCAAAATTTCAGTTAATTTTGATTTGATCTTTCCATCAATTATGCTTGATATAAGTGGTAGCTCCTTATTCAGAGCCTCAATCTTTTTTCTTATCAAGCATTTCAGCTTCCTTTCATAAGAATTCGAAACTTGTTTTTGACCTTTAAGGTATTGAACTTCAGCTTTTGATAACATGGTAATAGAATTTGTAAACCAAATGACGAATTAAGCTTTTTCCATCTAATCGAACACTTTTATGTTCGCGAATGATATTTACGATTTTCGAATTCGCCTGAAATTGAACAATTACCTTGTATTATATAATGTATCTTATCCAAATCAATATCATTGGAGAAACAACAAGTTTCTGAGGAGATACAAAGTCTGACCTTAACATTTGTCAAGGTTTTGATTGAAAGTACCAGCGGTGAATTGAAAGTATCCGTAAAGTTTGTTGATATCTATAATGACGCTTGCAGAAGACATGGGGGCGGCGACAACAAAGAGGAGTCTGATTTACAGCTGAGACAGTATATCAGAGATAACTTACTAAGCAGTGGCTACATCTTTGTAGATCCAAATGACGCTGACTCCATTTACTTGACTCAAAAGGCCATAGACGAATATGCCGAGTATTAAACCATAAACCGAGCTTTCCATTCTGTTCCATCTTAAAAAGTATGTTCACCTACGGTTATTACGAAGATTAGAAAGACATCGCAAGCAAAGTTCTACGAAGGTTCATTGTTTTGTAACATTGAAGAATATTGTATACCAGAGTTAAGAGTAGAGAATTAGACTCTAAAGTTTGTATTAGATAAATCAGTTTCTGACATCTAATAGATTTACATTTTACTCTTTTAGCGAAAGGATAAAAGATGTATTATGTGATGACTGTGTGGGTTTTTGATGACCTAACACATATATTCTTAAGCTCCCTTAAATAGTACAATCATCTAGTAATATTACGAAAACAGAGAAACAGATCCGAGCCAAGTTAATTGAAATAGAAGATTTTAGTGGGTATCAAGGCCATATTACAGAAGAAATGCAAGGTGAGATCCAGGCCTTAAAATTTGTATTGAACATATCTAATCAACAGATTTAATTAATATCATTAAT
>DATEIH010000031.1:0-3569 GCA_035279165.1 Candidatus Nitrosocosmicus sp.
CAAAGTGTACCACCAGAAAATAGAAAATTAATAACATATCATGATTCTTGGGCATACTTTGCACCAAGGTATAACATGACCGTGATTGGTGCTGTGCAACCATCAGATTTTTCAGAACCATCACCACTTGATATAGCTAAATTGATTGATCAAATAAAAGCTGAAAAGGTACCGGCAATCTTTGCATCAGAGGTCTTTTCAAATAGGATTATTGATCAAATAGCAAAAGAAGCTGGTGTAGATATAGTACAAACCTTGAGAGATGACGCACTGCCTGGTAATTTAACTAGTCCTAACCATACGTATGTAGGAATGATGCTTGATAATATGGAGCACATGATAAACCCATTAGGAGGAAATACTAGTAGCTTATCTAACATAAATCCTAAAAATACATACACACAATAAAATTTTTTAAATATTAATAAACATCTCAAATGATACCATTAAGATGGGCTCCTTTGAATATCTAAAATTAACTGGTGTATCCTATGGATTTACTTATCATAATTTTATAGTCGAGGGAGTCAATTTGTCTATACCAAAAGGTCGATTTGTTTCTATAGTAGGTCCTAGTGGTTCTGGAAAAACCACTTTATTAAAACTAATGTGTGGAATTTACGAACCTTGGAATGGAGATATCGAGTACATTTGCAACGACAGTGATTCCATTTTATATTATCCATCTGTTGGATATGTTCCACAGATAGAAACCATTGATTGGAATTTTCCAGTTTCTGTACAAGAGGTAATAGCAATGGGATCATGGAACTACAAAAGTTACCTTCCATGGATAGACAAAAAATTGAAAAATCAAATAAAAGATACTTTAAAAATATTAGGATTAAGTGGCTACGAAAAACGACACATTCGTGCACTTTCTGGAGGAGAACAACAACGTGTCTTTTTGGGCAGGGCATTGATTAGAAACCCTGATGTTCTTATTTTGGATGAGCCAACAACAGGTCTAGATTATGTTTCAAGAGAAAAAATATTTGATATTTTGAAAACACTCAATAACAATGGTATGACAGTTATTTTATCCACTCATGATATAACTCATATTGCCAATCGCTCTCCTTGGGTTATTTGTTTTAATAAATATGTGATCGCTGAAGGTCATCCACAAGATGTCCTGAAAGAAGATAACCTTCTGAAAACATATGGACTTTCAGATTACAAAATAAAATAGTGAAGATCATTTGATTGATCTTCTGTTGCCATTTCATTATGAATTTTTTGTTAGGGGAGTTATAGTTTCGGTTTTGCTTGGGGGTATTTGTGGATTATCTGGAGTATACATTATTTTAAGAGGACTAAGTTATGTTGGTCATGGACTTTCACATGCTGCTTTTGGAGGAGCAATAGTGGGAAGTATTGTAGGCTTGAACTATTATATTGGAGCAATAGTTTGGAGCTACTTGGCCTCTTTTGTAATCTATGAAATAAGCAAAAGAAATAAAATTAAACCTGATGCTGCAATAGGGTTGGTTACCACCGCTATTTTTGCGTTTGGAGTGTTACTAGTAAGTGTTACAAATAGATATACCAGAAATTTCGAATCACTTTTATTTGGAAACATTTTGGCTATCACCGAACAAGATCTTTATATTATTGTTTCAGTAACAATACTTTCATGCGCCTTCTTCTTTTTCCTCCATAAACGCTTAGTTTTTTCCTTTTTTGATAACGAAAGTGCTAAAATAAGCGGGATAAAGACTTCATATATCGAACTACTTTTTTCATTTGTCTTGGCGACGATAATTATCGTTTCAATGTCTTCAATTGGAGTAACATTACTTGCATCAGTAATAGTAGGTCCAGCCATTTCTGCTAGGATGTTATCAAATAATTTTTCAAGTGTTATATTTCTATCGGTTATCATAGGATCGGTTGCATCTTTTTGTGGCATGTACGCTAGTTTCTTTTTGGATTCTTCATCTGGTCCCACCATCGTGATGTTTATTACCCTGGCCTTTGGTATAACGGCTTTATACGCTGTCTTTAGGAAAATATATCATTCTCATAGCCATGGGGGTGTATCTCACTCACATCCTCACTTACACACCGATGAACATCGACACGAACATCAACATAAACATCCATGAATGTTCATCGAGTCATTTTTTTCTTCTCTATCTGTTTTGTTGAGATTTTGAGATTTTCTGTGAATTCAAAGTACCAGATTGATATTGAAAAGTAAGCAATCCTATTGTTACTTATTTGAATTCACATAAATGAAACAACTGCATTTGTATTATTTTTTAAGCCGTCGCTAGCTTCTAAAAAAGAGAGAAAAAGTAGAGCATCTTTTCTATTTTCTTTTCTTAAAGTATTATGCTAATTTTTCTAATCCTTTAAAGAATGTGAATCCAGCAAATGTTATACCTGCCATTACTTGCGAAAAAAAGTCATTTTCATATAAGTTGACAGATATGTTTTTCCCTCCAGCCTTTAACGATTTCATGTATGTTTGTTTGGTAAATTCATCAATCATCTTTGCAAGATCTCCACTCACCACATAATTATTTAACAAGCCGACATATTCGTCACTACCTACAGAAATTATTTGAGCTTTTATTTCATAATCAAATTTTTCTTTTGGATTTTTTCCTTTGATATAGTATTCTGCCATGTTGTCTGCCAAATAACGTGCTTGCCTTACTGCAATTTGTGCTAAAGGAGGATATAATGTTCCTTTAGAGTTTTTCATTGCTGCCAAATCACCAATAGAATAGATGTTTTTATACTGATTACTTTGGCAATATTCATTAACTATTATTCTACCATCATTGGTCTTGTCGATTGTAGGCTCTATATCTATGTTATATCCTCTTACTCCTGCTGTCCAGATTATTAATGACGAGTTAATCTCTAGACCATCCTTAAGAAATAGAGTGCGTTCTTCTACTCTTTCCACAAGAGAGTTATGGAAAATCCTTATACCTTTGTCTTTTAATATCTCTTCAGTTTTATTTTTGACTCTGATATCCCATCCAGGTAATATAGTTGAGGTGGCCTCGATTATGTTTACTTTAATATTACTTTTATTTGGTGAGGCATTTATCATCTCTGCCAAGGCACTTCCTAGGCTTATACCTGTAGCCCCAGCTCCTACTATTACTATATTGTGTTTTTTCTTTTCATCACTAATTATTTTTGAAATATGATCATGAATAATTGATGCATCATATATTGATCTAATAGGAAGAGTATACTTATCAGCTCCTGGTATATTGAAGTATTTTGTGGAAGATCCCAAACAAACTATTAATTCATCATATTTGATATCTCCTGAATTCAAAGATATAAGATTCTTGTCAGGAACTATTCTCTGTATATCGTCTTGAATAAAATGTACATTTTTCCCTTGAATTAATGATGCAATTGGAATTTTCACTTGGTCTGCAGTTCTAAAACCAGATGCAACTAGATGTATTTCTTGCATCAGCTGATGATAATTGTTTCTATCTATCAGTATTATCTCATTTGAATCCTTGTCTAATTTTGATGAAAGGTTGGTACTAAGAAAGATCCCCGCATAGCCTGCACCCAAGATTGCTATTCTC
>DATEIH010000032.1:0-2452 GCA_035279165.1 Candidatus Nitrosocosmicus sp.
ATAAAATAACTCTAAATATAGGATCATTAGAAAAGAAAAAACCTAGTAGTTTATATCTACAAATCTAAAAAAGAAGAAATATTTTCTTTATTTACGTTTTGATATTTACATGCAGTTGAAAATAGTCGCCTTTAGTACCTCGTACCCGCATATTTGGCTTGATATCTCGGTGTTGCACACCTGGATAGAATAATCTCGGCTTGCACTGACCAAAATTTATTTTAACAGCTTGATAAGAAACTCTTTAATTTCAAATCATAGTAGCCTAGTACTCGTCATTTTTCATGACTTCGCTATCAATGAATTTTATTAATTTCTTATCGAAAATTTTTGTGGTCTGGTTACAAATGACGCATCTGAAGTAAACCTGAGATCTTCGTACTCGTGGTCTAGATTTAGATTCTAAATGTTTCACAATCCAATCCTTTGGAGACCTAGTCTTGCAACCAGGACAAACAATAAATGTAGACACTTCATCTAAATCGTTTGAAATGGACATGTATTACCTAACCTAATCTCTCCAGCTATTTATTTATGGTTTACTGTACAATGAATGAGTTAAGTTGTCAATTGTAATGAATTGGCATAGACTACCCAAATGATGTCCTCATCAAACTTGATAATGCCTTGACCTATGTTTCTTAGGTGACACGATTCAAATATTTGGTATTTATTTGATACTTATTTGATAATTTACGAGACTCTAGCCATGATGTGTTAACTCCATACGGCCCCTTCGAACTGAGAATTCAGACTACAATCCACCAGTTGGGCCTAATACGTTGTTTTGATTACTGCCTCTCTATCTAATATACGACCAAAAAAACTTGGAAATTATATCAATTTGATTCTAGATTATGTTTTATTAATTTTAATGCAATCTGAGGGTTCACTTGTCCTTTTGTCTCTTTCATGATTAACCCCAGCACATAATTGATGACGTTTGGATTGCTTTTTGATTGTTCTTTCAAATGGGGCTGAGAATTCAATGTCTCATTAATTATCTTTCTTATGGATCCCTCATCAGAAATTTTTTCTATTTTCATATTATCTGCCAACTTTAAGGGACTAGTACCTGTTTCGATGCTTTTATCAAATATCTCCCTTGCTATGGCCCTGTTTAAAGATTTTTCTTCTACTACCTTTGCTATCTCTGCCACCTGTTTTGGGGTCACAGAAAGTATATCAAGTCCCCTTGTACCCCCAGCTGTTATGCCTTGTCTTTCTTTCTCATTAATTTTTGTAAGTAGCTCGTTTACTATCCAATTCGAAATTTCAATTGGAGATTTATGGTATGTTAGTGATTCTTCAAAAAAGTCACTTATTCTTTTATCATTAACCAAGATCTTGGCACTGTGCTCGGTAATTTTGTAGTCCTCGATATATCTTTTCAGCCTACCAATTGGTAATTCAGGCATATTGGTTCTCACTCTGGAAACGAATTTGCTTCCCAAAATAATTTTAGGGATATCAGGCTCTGGAAAATATCGGTATTCCTCCTCCTCCTCTTTAGATCTCGCAGCGACTGTTACCTTTCGTTTATCATCCCAATGTCGAGTTTCTGGTTTTACATCAATTTCATGCATAATCAAGGTTTTTTGCCTGGTGATTTCATAATAAATTGATTTCTCAACCTCTTTGAATGAATTTATGTTTTTTATTTCAACTTTCTTTCCGCCTCCAACAGAAACATTCACATCACATCTTACTGAACCTTCCAAGTTTGGATCGGTGACTCCTAAATATTCGAATAAATTTACAATTTCATTTAAAAAGTTCCTTACTTTAATCGGACTAGAAAAATCAGGTTCAGTTACTATTTCAACGAGTGATACACCAGCCCGATTATAATCGATAAGCGAGTAATTATTAGAAGCTGATTTATCTTCTTCATAAGTTATTTTTCCCGTATCTTCCTCTAATTGAATTCTGGTAATTCTTATTTTACCCTTCTCTTCAGAACCTCTAGACAACCCTTTACTAGATTTTGCATCTTCCACAAATTCGATAGATCCCTCATATCCAATACTGCTTAATTCATATGAATTGTATTGAGTTGTTTGATAATTTTTTGGCAAGTCCGGATAAAAATAATTTTTTCTATAAAACGAAATTTTTTCAGGAATATTACAATTAAAAGCTATGCAGATCATTGATGCAAATTCTACAGCTTTTTTGTTTAGCAAGGGTAAAGTACCTGGTAAACCCAAGCAAATAGGACAAGTATTTCCATTCGGAGGCGAGTTTCGGTAATTAGACAGACAATTACAAAAAAGCTTTGTCTGTAAATTAGTTAGCTGACAATGTATTTCTAATCCAATTTTCAATTCTGGCCCTATTTCCTTGATCTTATTCATATCTTTGGAACCCCTATTTCAAAACCTTCAGCGTTGTCAAGCAAGACCGCCACATCTATCAATTGCTGATCTCCAAAAGCATTTGCTAACAGCTG
>DATEIH010000033.1:0-3293 GCA_035279165.1 Candidatus Nitrosocosmicus sp.
TTTCAGTATCTATTTGTGAATTGATAATTGTGTGTCGGCGTTCATGTATTTTTGATATGATTTGATTTCCTCAATACCTTTCGCGTTGAATCGATATATCCATTTTCTTATGTTGTGATATCATGATGATGGTTGTTGGTAGTAGTAGCAGCCATCCTTATCTCAGGAACTGTATATGCTTTATCTCTAAGCAAGATAATCTTTGCACGGTAGTTGGATTCTTTCTTTCTTATTCCACTCGACCATATCATACAACATGTTTCTTTCTAGATTAGTGTTCGATCTCAGGAAAGTATCTCTCATAATTATGGTAGTTCAAAAGGGTAAGCCAACGGTGTTGCGATATATGCCTAAACAAGCAGAGTATTAGTTTACATATGGATAAACTATCGTTTACAAAACTGTTAACTTAGACATAATTTAACACAAAATATTAAGGATAAATTGTTTAGATTACTAATGAAGCTGAACTCATTTTTTTTAGTGACTGGACTGACCCTTGTTGCACTTTTAGTTTCCATTGATGTGCTGATTCAAAATGCAAGTGCTCAAAAAGTTGGTGACGTAATTGCTCCATCACCCAGAAATTCCACAATTCCCACTCCAGGCAAAATTCTAATATCAATTGTACCTGGAGCGACTTTACTATCAGACTCTGCCTATAATCCTAATCCTGTACAAATAAAGGTTGGTCAAACTGTGTTGTGGATAAATGATGATTTTTCATTTCACACTGTTACTTCAGGCAATGTGGGAGATCCCGATGCAGGACAAATATTTGATTCCGGTTTGGCAGGTCCCACAACACTTTCTAGTACTGGTAAAACTTACGAATACACCTTTGAATTAGCAGGTGAATATCCATACTATTGTATCTTGCATCCTGGCATGGTGGGTAAAGTAGTTGCTACTTGAATGAAATCAGTGGATTGTCCCCTTGCATTTTGCACGGAATTCATTACTTGCCTAGTGGTATCGATTACGATCTAAAACTTTTGCTAGAACGATAGGAGGGATCGATGGCAAAAGCAAGAATTGATATTATTTGATCATTGCGTTTTCAGTGGATCTATCGAGAATTTGATCCTATGATATTGGCAATTGAAATCTTACTAGATTTACTCTGATAAAGTTAAAAAAACTAATGTTTCATCAAAGAAATTAAATGGATAATCCAGTTATTGTCACATATTAAGAATGCTGTTGATTCTACTTATCAATACTTCATTCTCAACCGGCTTTTGAATGAAAAGATCTGAGTTGAAATCTTGAAATTCAATGCTACGATATTGCTTGTGAAACTGCTCACTAGAAGTCAAAAAGCATACTTTGGTCTTATCATCAATCATCCTTATTTGATCATGCAGCTCAAAACCTGTCATTCCCGGTAATTTTAGATCGACCATTATTAAATCATAATAGTATGGCTTATAATTGGATAAAGCAACGACTGGGTCATTGTATATATCAGTAGCAAAGCCTCTTTCTTCAAGTATTATTTTGAAGACAAAGGTGATGTCATATTCGTCATCAACTATTAATATTTTCTTTTTCGTCATCATACTAGCCCTGCTTTGTTTATTTGTTATTATGCTGTTCAGAACTGTCAGACGGTATTACGAATGTAAATGTTGCCCCTCGTCCATTAAGATTATTCTCAGCCCATATCCTTCCACCATGCGCCTCAATAATGCTCTTCGAAATAAACAATCCAAGGCCAATGCCGTGAAATGATTTAGTTGCAAACTTTGTAAATAGCTTTGGTAATATTTCACTATCTATTCCAGTCCCGTTGTCTATTATGCTTATTTGTACCATTTCTTCGGATTTGTCATAATTTTGTAACTTCGTTAGTTTAACCTTGACCGTAATAAACCCTCCTATGCTGGGCAAAAACTTTATTGAATTGTTGATCAAATTGGATATAACTCGACTAATACCCTCTTTATCTGCAAAAACCCATATATCGTCCACTTCATCGCACTTAAAATCGATCTTACTTTTTTCAAAATCTGACTCACAATTTTGAATATTTTCGAGTATGATATCTCTAATTCTAAACCTTTCCATATTTAGGTTTAGGGCATATCCTTCCATCTTGGTTACATCAAGTATATCCTCTGCAAGTTTTTTCAACCTTCTAGCGTTTCGACTCACGATCTCAACAAGCTCTTTTTCTCTGGGACTAGGTGCACTATCCCTAAGAATATCTACCGCTCCAAGAATTGGTTGGATTGGTGTTCTGAGTTCATGAGCAGCTATATTGATAAATTCCTTATGCATTCTCTCGTTTAATTTCAACTGTTTATATAGTTCTGTTTGTTTCCATAAGCTTTCGAAAATTGAATAATAGGACAATACCGTTGATTTACTATTAGAATACGTTACTAATCCAATTGCTTCAGTAACGGTATTCTTAGAATCATCTTTTAGTTCGACTGCGAATGAGTATTTCTTATCAATAACCACAATAGACACTTTGGTTTGCATACTTGGTTCCATTAGTCTAATTTTAATTCTGTCTGAAATACCTTGATCTTCGAATTCGTTTATTGCTTGATAAATCAATTTGTCTTCTGGCACCAAAATTCTTACATTTAGAGATTTAGTCTGCAGTCTTTCTCTTAGTAGATTAAGCGTTCCAGCAGACTTTTGACGTCTAAATGCATTTGCTGTTGAAAAAATTCCAACAATATCTTCCCTTGCTGAATTAATGAGACTATAGAGTAAGTTCTCGAAGGCTTCAGGGTTTTGGATTATTTCTATTCCTTCACTGTCTACTCCATTTTCAATATCGTTAATCCTATTTTTAATATCAATTCCATTCTCCCATAATTCATCAAAGATTGAATCAAAATGCTCTATATATGCTGGCTCATTAGTTGTAAGGAGATTTTGGAGAATTTGTCCACCTTCTGTTTTTTGTATCGTTGCAATCATCTCCTTTTCTGATGCAGCAAAGTTAATCGGAGGAAGATTTTTTACATGTTTAATATTTATTCCTAAATCCAAAAACCTGTTTACTATCTCAATATCATTAATATTTGTAATAGATGTTATGATCTTGATTCTATTTTGTGCATGGATTTTTCCATTACTGCAAATCTGCTGATATATTTCAAAATAGTTATTATATGCTAATCTTAATCCAGAAGGTTTAGTGCATTGAATAAATTCCCTAGAGTCAGATAGAATACTTTTGCTTTTTGAAATAATGTCTTCAATATTATGAATTATTTTTATCTCTTTAAGTACTTTATCTAGGTACTCTCTTGTGTCTAGGTCCGTGAAAG
>DATEIH010000034.1:0-4143 GCA_035279165.1 Candidatus Nitrosocosmicus sp.
TTTCGGATTTAACTTACTCAACATAGGTAGTACGAATGCGGCTGTTTTACCAGTTCCTGTATTCGATCTACCAATAACATCTTCTCCTTTTAAAATAAGTGGAATTATTGATTCTTGAATAGGAAATGGTTGTTCGATTCCAGTTTCTTTCAATGCTTTAACTATAGATTTTTCAATACCAAGTTCTTCAAAACTAACCAATTAATATATTCAGCTCAGGATTTCTATATATGCCTGTACTATATAAAAAGCAATGCATTATAATGTTCCAATTTGTCGGTTATTTGATCATTATTTGACCTAAAAGCAACGATTTTATTTAAAAAAAACTATACTCATCAAAAGTTTTGAATAGTTTTAATTTCGTTTTGCTAGGGGATACAACCATTGCGAATGAGCTCGGAAAAAAAGGAACTTCAAGTGATATCACCATATATGATAGAAAAACTAATGAAAAAATCATCTCCTATTGTTTCCCAAATACCTATCCTGAAAAACTTCAACCTCTTCTACAGTCTATAGCAATGTCTAATTACGCCATCATCAATATCTCTAAACTCGATTCTTTTCTTGGCGAACAGCTAATAGCTGTTGATATTTTTGGCATAAAGGAGGGTTTTATTATATACGGTTATGAAATCGACGTTGAAAAAGTAAGAAATATTGTAAAGAATACCAGTTTATCATCATTTCAAATACTCGATAGTTTAGAACAGCTGAAAAACAGTATAGCTGAAATGGAATCTAAAACAGAATCAGATACAGATACAGAAACGAATCTAAATGATAAAGAAGATGGGAGTCTCCAACCCTCTAAAGCCTGCATCGTAGTAGATCATGTATTTGACGTTAAGGGAGTAGGTACAGTAGTTCTGGGAACCGTAAAACAGGGGGAAATTAAAACTTATGATGAGTTAGTTTTAAGTCCATCAAACAAAATCGTGGTTATTAAATCCATTCAAATGCATGATGACCCAGTGAATATCTCAAAGCAAAATTCTCGAGTAGGTCTGGCGATTAAGGGGGCATCTGCTAAGGATATATCTAGAGGAGATATAATAACAGCTCCAGGGTTGGCCAAGATAGCAGTAGCTGACTTTCAATTAGAGTTTATCAAGAATCCATACTTTAAGGAAGAGATATCTGAAACACAGAATTATATGATTAGTGTGGGGCTTCAGATACGGACAGTAAAAATAAAAGTAATGTCCGATTCAATTTTATCGATTTCATTTGAAAGACCACTGGCATTTGTAAAGAAGGATTTGTGCATTTTATTTAAACCAGATTCAAAGAGTATGCGTATCATGGGCCATGGAATCATGGAATGAATTATAGAGGTATTATTTGTACTAATGTACATATGTACATCCTCCAGCCAGCCCAAACAGATTAAATTCTTCCTTGCATGACTTTTAGGTTACGCTTTAATAATCCGTTTATCTACAGATAATTATCCTCTCTTATGTCTATGCGAAGTTTTTTCCCTCTAGATTATGTCCGTCCTAACCAGGATAAAGTACTTGATGAGCTTGATCAAGCACTCAAATCTGATTACAAATTCATATTTTTAGAAGCCCCAACGGGATTTGGAAAGAGTGCGGTAGCAGTAACGCTAGCACGATTCCTGGGGAGTTCTCATATCTGCACGTCAACTAAGGATCTTCAAACCCAGTATAATAGAGATTTTCCATATCTTTCTGAAGTTAAGGGTCGAAACAATTTTCCATGCATCGTCAAAGAGGATATGGGAATAAGAGAAAGCTGTGAATATGGACCATGCCTGAAGGACGATGATTTTGATTGTCTCTACAAGACTAGAATGAGTGATTATGATGTAAAGTCGGAAGGTACCATTTATGAGAACATCGATATAAACAAATATGCACTAAAAAAATATTATGACAAAGCAAAAGAACATTCCCAGCTTGTTAAAATCGAATGGCAGCCTTGTCATTATTATCACCAAAAATGGATTTCACTAAAATCTAGTCATACTATATATAATTACAAATATTTTCTATCTGATCTCTTTTATTCGTCTGGTGTAAACAAAAGAAAGCTTTTGATCTTAGATGAAGCCCATACTTTAGAATCTGAAGTCTCTTCGTTTAAAAATATCATATTCAATAAAGAATCTTTGATCAGATTCTTTCCAAAAATAGATTTACCTGATAATAAACAAACAGAAGTCGAAACATGGATAGATTTTTGTGCAGGATTAAAGGAGCAATTTAGTAGATATGTTGAGAAATCCGCAAACATTATGGGATCAGGTGGTGGCAACAGTCAGGATATGCATGTTAGCGAAAAGAATCTTATCGATGCCATCAATTATGAAAAAAATTTGTTAGCCTTTTTGGAGGATTTACGTATTAACAAGGAAAATTGGTTAGTTACAAATATTACTAAAAATGAAATAGACAATAAACTTTCGAGAATTAAATTAGAACCACTAGTAGTATCAAGTTATTTTACAGACATTTTTGATAAAGGTTCTATTTCATTATTAATGAGCGCTACTATTTTAAGTAAAGAAAATCTATGTAAGGCTGTTGGATTAAAGAACGAAGATGTAAAGTTTATACGAGTTGAAAATTCAGATTTCCCAATCAAAAATAGACCAATATATTTGATGAATGTAGCTTGGCTAAATGCAAGAACCATGCACGAGACTTTACCAAATATAGTCAAGGTGCTTGATAATCTTCTTTCTGTACATAAGAATGACAAGGGTATAATTCATACAACGTCATATTCACAGGTCCAGTTTATCAAGAATAACTTGTCTAAGGAAAATTTATCAAGGCTCATTGAAACCAATCCAAAGTTTGATAGAAATGAAATGATACTAAAACATACCCAAAGTGCAAAACCGACTGTCCTCATTTCTCCATCCATGTTCTTGGGGGTGGACCTTAAGGATGATCTTTCTAGATTCCAAGTAATAGTAAAAGTTCCATATCCTGATTTAACTGATAAGAAAGTCTCGGTTCTAAAACAGCGTAATCCAAAGTGGTATGAATGGAATACTATACTTCGACTTATACAAGCATATGGAAGAAGTGTTAGAAATGCTGATGATTATGCTAATACATATATTCTTGATAGTAGTGTTTCGTTTTTATTAAAAAATGGAAAAGAGATGGTTCCCAAATGGTTTTCGGAAGCTATTATTACAAGATAGTAGAGATGTATAACATATTTTATTTTATTATGGTGATTAAACATACAAGTGGTAATATCATTTTGAGTTCTTTGAATGGAGATGCCTTCATGGTTGACAAATACAAATGAGGTTAATAGTCGTAACTATTCTCTAAAACCTACAATACGAATGGGTTCTTATTTTTTTAAGTGGTCTGATAAAGACTATGGTATTTGTACAAGTGAATCAAGTATTTTTAAAAATTTCATACGAAAAATGATTCCACTCTTAGAATATTATATGAATGTCTTGAATTTTGAATACACGGATAATTTACAAGAAAAGCTGCTTAAAGATAAAAAACACAATATTTGTATTGTTGAAAAATACAACTCCACCGTCTCTTTTATTATGTTAATTGATAGGGAGGGATCAACAGTATTTTACCGTGAAGAAAAATTCCATATTAGATCAAGAGAGTTTGAGAATCTCGAGGGGAGGAATCATGACAGTTTTGTTTTGGAAAAACGTAATAATATAATGGTGGCAAATACCAATATTGTTTCAATAAAATGGTTACTTGGGGAACTATTATTTGACAGGGTAAAAACTGCTAATTAATATTTTTTTAATGTTATTATAAGATATATTATATATGTTGATTTTAAAATTACAAAAAGAAAAAAGGGGTTTATTGTTGTCCTCCGGCTATGTTACCGTCTTGGAACTGGAGCTGTAATCCTACGTTGTTGCAGTCAATCAATGATATTGTTCCAGATACACATTGTCCTGATTGTTCATTTGATTGTCCTTGTTCGATTTCTTGTTCTGATTCGTTAGACTTCTTCTTTGTTGCAAATGCTACGCCGTTATCATCAAAGGCTATTACTGAACCGATTAAGGCTGCTGCAATAAACATTGCAAAAAGTCCAACTTTGTGGGTTTTTGTTATGTTACTCATTATAATCAGAATGTATAATTGAAATTAATTATAT
>DATEIH010000035.1:0-8040 GCA_035279165.1 Candidatus Nitrosocosmicus sp.
CCCAAACATTTCATTATCTCCCGAAAAATGACCGCCTGTTTTATTAACATCAATCATAAGGCCTAGTACCTTTTTGCCCATTAGATGAACTGTAATTGGCACTTGGCTGTATTCAATTCCATTATCTGAATGAATATCTGATGTTCCTGTAATTACAATGTCGTTACCAACTAATATTACATTATCTGATTTAAATTTGTTAATTATATGATTGTGAGATAGGCTGCCTGCCATCTGGTTTTATCATCGTAAAATTAGCTGTGAATTCCGCAGTCATGTTTGGATTCATTGCTTTGCTGTTGTTGTTAGATGCCTTTACAATGCCTAGGTTCCACATTCCGCCCTCAATCCAAGTTACAATATTGTCTTTAATCTGATTATTAGCAAATGACCATGAGTATTGGAATAAGATCAAACAGGTTTAATACTAGTTTGATGGCCGATTACTTTAAGGTATAAACCTTGTAAGGATCCCCTGTTTTTATATCAATATATTTCCAATCGCTATTATCAAAATTGACTTGCCTAAAATTAGTTTGAATCTGTGGATGTAGTAATCTATAAACATTTTCTCCAACAGATATTCCATTTGGTGCCGTAATAGACGTAATTTTCGAAGTTACATTCATTGTGTATCCCAAAATATCAACCTGTGAACTCCTATCATAACCATATTGAAATACAATGTTTTCCCCTTCGTCGATACCAATTTTGACAGAAAGATTTGGATAATCATGTTTACTTAAAATTGGATTTATACCATCCTTAATGATGTTAATCATGGATTTAGCGCATCTGAATGCGTTATCACACGTTAGATATTTGTTGAATCCGGAAGGAAAAAACGCGATAACTGCATCACCTGCATATTTCAGGACATATCCATTAAGGCTTTCTATGGCTGAGGACATCTCATGGGAAAACGCCCTTACAACCGTTACTAATTTTTCTACTGGCAAGGTCATGCTCATCTTTGTGGAGCCGACCAAGTCCGCATACATTACTACTAGGGATACTTTAGTATCTACGTGTCTTAACAAATAGTCTTGCCCTCTTTTAATAGATGTGTTGTATCGATATCTTTCCTTAATTGCTCCCCACAATCGATCTTGCCTCAAATTGACCAAAGTCTTTAGATCAAAAATTTCTGTTTCCTTTTCAGCTTGATTACTCTTTTTGTAAATAATGTCTTCTAGAACCCTTCTATCTTCATCATCTAGTTTGTCATTATTTACTTGCTTATCCGAGCCCGTATTCTCCTCTTTCAAAGAATAAATTTCAGAATCATGGTTTAAAAAGATTTATAGAAAGGATGTTGTTTTCTAAACAATTTTCTTTTGACTATGCTGATTTGTCACATAAAGTCGACGTCGACTCACATAACACACCTATATGTATATTCTTGATACGACTTTTAATATTTTATATCTAAGGTGCTATAACAAAGAATATTTCAACGCCTTTTAAAGTTCCATTAATGCATAGACTAATATTAATTGAAAAAAATTACTACAAACAATTATTGTGGTAACGATAATAATTATTTATCTTGTCAATAATAAAGGTCAACTGATAAACAAACTGAAATAAATTCACAAAAAGGTGATCTAATTTACTTTTGTATTTCGTATATGACGGGTGCCTTCTTAGTCTCTGTCCTTATAAAAGTAAAGTAAAGTAATGGTTAGAAGTATTACTTTATTATACTGATAAAAAGATTTATAGTTCAGCTGCTAGGCTGATATAATCACAGGGACCATTATTTCTTTGGACCGACTTAGAACTGAACTTGTATTGCTATTCTAAAATGGATGCTAGGATCAAAAAAAGGTAGATTAATTCTCTTTTTGTTACTAGCTAATTAATTTGAGAGCATTGCTAATAATATTTCCGTGATCTGCATCAACTTCTGTAGTCACCACAAGGAGATGATCGTCATCGTCCAATGGAATGGTTATTCGTTTTAATTTTTCATATTCTGTCATCGCATATATTCCCCTTCCCGTTTTACCAACCAGTGATTTTCTTAGTCCCCATCTACCCAATGCTTGCAAATTAGATTTTTGTGATTCTTGAGGCGAAAGTAGACTAGGTTTCCCATCTCTCATACCACCATACTTTGTTTCACCGGTTTCATCACAAACGCCTGCAAAACGAACTTTTGGATCGATGTCTAAAATTTTCTTACAAATCTGATCATAATCCATGGCTATATAGATAAATGGCTCGTATTAAACATATCATAAATTTATAATAATATATGAGTAGAGGATGATGTTATCCGAATTTTAGTGGAATTGTTTAAAAAGTCATAAAAAAATCAAGTTAGTATGTCCCCATTATCTCCCTAATATTGTGACCAACTAAAATTTGACCAAAAAGATATAGATAAAAATGAAATATGAATTTATTTGATCTCACCCAGTAGTGCCGAAATTTGAGGTTATAATAAGTTTGGATGAAGTTTATGCATTTAGTCTTCATTCCACTTGAAAGAGTGATGCCATATGTCTTATATTCAAATACTATCAGTTAGTAAATACATACAAAGGAATTGAACCTTCTTTAGCAGTTTATAATCATAGAGTCCGGCTGATTTATTCTTATAAATTAAAGGGGAAAATACATTGTTATCTTTAGGGATCTTTTATCAATCCTCCAAGGGCGTTAATAAGAAAATGATATTGGACATGCGATATATATAAATACGGCCTGTTCATTATGTATCGTATGTCCGATGGAAAGGATAGGGAGGTGAAATAATGGGTTACGGTTGCTATGGATCAAGCTATACTAGAAGAAGTTTTCTAACTAAAGAAGAGAAAATTCAACTATTGAAGGAGTATCATCAGGACTTGAAAAGAGAAGTTCAAGGAGTAGAAGAAAGAATAAAGGAATTGGAGGTTAATTGATCTCTTTCATATTTCTTGTACGTTAGTTGATCCTATCGAAGTGATATAGAGTTACTATTTAGTATGAGGTTGTAGGAGTCCAATCATCTTAATTGTCTAATGTTGGAATATGCTTATTTGATAAGCATTCGATGCTCTACAAACTTTGATTTTCATTTAGTTATTATAATTGACACCATGAAAAAATGGTTAAAGTAATTAGTATTTAACGTATGTTGCTTAGTGTTTTGCATGAAAAATTACCATGTATGGTTTAGAAAAGGAGGTACAGATGATCATTGACATATGAAATAAGAAATAATCACCGTGAGATTCGACACAGAAAATTGTTATTATGGCTAAGGTGCAATTAAAATGCCTGAAAAAGACAAAAGGAAAAAAGAGGACGACACGGAATTATCTGATGCAACTGAGAAAAGAATAGATCAACTGCCGGAACACGCTCAGCATATTTTTAAAAAGGCACATGCGAGTGCTCTTAAGGAATATGAAGACCCAAAGAAGAGGAGGGGTGGTGCAAAAGAGGATGTAGAAGAAGTAGCTCACAAGGTAGCTTGGGCTGCTGTGAAGAATGAGTACAAGAAAAAGGGTGAAGAATGGGTTAAGAAATAGATGTATAAATGATTAATCTTTTCAATTTTCCTTGTAACTATTAATCAAGATTTTTGATCGTCAGGAAAATCCAATCTCATTCCAACCTGAAATTGGTTTGTAGCAACATTAAATAACCAAATGGAAAAGGTTTCCAAATAGGTTTGATATTAAATTATTATCCTTGGGGATCGATTTTGGTATTATTATATCAAATGAGCTTACACTAATAGGCATAGAATTATTGTATAACTGTAAGATGACTTTGTGTTGGCCTTCAACAGGGAAAAGATAGTCCACAGAAACATTTCCATCTACTATTGGAAAAAATTTATTGTCAAATTTATATAATCTCCCATCTTGATCGGTTATTGTTATTTTTGCACTCGCATTGTTGAGAAAACCTAGGTTATCCAATTTTTTCACTTCAAAGTTGATTTTTGTTATTTGATCAATTATTGGCATCTGAGGTATCAGAGACATTGTTACATTGAGATTATCACGTTTACTTATCCATGTACTGTTAACAATGGGATTAACGTTGATATTATTAGTTTGGGCAAAAACATGATTTGGGAATTTAGGGCAATTAAGAATTAACAACATTACCAAGATCGTTAATGTTAATTTGGAAAAAGAGTTCATATGGTTAGATTACAATGACCACGCTTATATGATATTTGGTAATTAGGTTAGAATTGATCATTATGAAGACGTGGTTTTTCATTGGAAGTCAAATCAGATTTAGTGTTTATTCGGGTAATCTTAATACTCTAACAAATCCAATCCAATAGTCAAAAAATTTTCATGATTAAAATAACAAGTCTACATACCTTTCTCAATTTCTAGATCATTAATATGAATGATATTTTACAGTATCAAAAGAATTGATCGATCAATTAATATAAATAATCATATTAATCAATCAACTCTCTGACTTTCAGTCATTATCCAACAATGACTTTCTGTAAATTGCTCTGCTCCTCCCAATCGGTCTTTCCATTTTTCTAGCATTGTATTGGTGCATTCGTCAGTTACTGCATCGGCGTATTCAGAAATTGTAAGCCATGGATTTGTGAGTCCATATTTTGAGACATAATCCATAAAGTTAATTTTACTATTTGCTGCTTTTGAAGCATTGATCAAATCCATGATGAACTCCTTTTGAATATTAACATCTTCCATAGTGCCTAACCGGGTAAGATGACCACCAACAAGCGTATCAAAATCGTAACTTGATACTATGTCATGAGCCTGCACAAAACCAGAAACATTCTTGGTTATACCCAACTCCTTGAACGGAACCCAACCCGGAAATATAACATCTACAAACATCAATGTCTTTTGGTTTGGAGCATAAATGTATGTATTACCTGGTTCATGATTAACACCTTTATAGTCAAGTTCTAGAGTTTGATTACCCAGTGTCAGATTATAATTATCCTTAAAGGTGACGGTAGGAATTGGTCGGTTTGAATCATTTGCAATTTTTAATAATTTGGCTGTTTCGTCCTGGGCTACGATTGTGACGTTATCTGGATATATGTTTCCAGCAGCCCCGATATGGTCAATATGTGAATGACTATAAATCACATATTTTATTGGCTTGTCTGTTACTTCTCTAATAGCTTTAATATAATTTTCACCTAGGGAAGGTGGTGCATCAACAGCAATTACACCATCATCGCTCACAAGAAACATGGTATTATAAACTCCATCAGTAACCCAATAAAGACCGTCGCGTATTTCCTCGACTAAGTAACCCTTAGATGGTATAGCAGGTCCTTTAGCATTTTCTGGAATTTGAGTGGCATTAACGGAAGTTGAATTGTTTGGATCTTTTTGATTAGTAGTTGATGACGAAACTAGAACCAAATTTGGAAATCCTTCTCGTTCTTCCGGTGAGAAAGCAGAGATTTCATTAGGAACCAGTGAATTGGAAAGTAATAGGATTAATGCACTTATTGCCATAAGAGAGAATATAGACAGATTTTTCTCTAAAAATTTCAATGTCATTTCACATACTATTATTTCCTGGGATATAAAGGCTTTTTAAATACTGAAAGAACAAGGACAATATATGAACCTCTATTGCAGAGTTATAAGTGCATTATTGTATTAATCTAGCTAGATCTTTAGTATGATTTTCATTTGAATTACCATGCCATACTGTATGTAAATTTACATACATGTAATCAAAAACTGATCGTTGTATGCCTTTCTATGTAATTGAAAATATGATACAAAGTATCCAAATTTGTAGCTATCCTTTAATGAGATTGGTGTGTTATGTTTGGAATAATGACCTTAATGGTTCTACGACCATCTCCAAATAAGGTATTTGTTGCCATCAAAGGGTAACTAATAAATAACCAATCAGTGTCATTACTGATATGCGAGATGCAAATCTAATCAAAATAATGATAGAAGAACGTGCTTTGGTAAAATTGATCAAATCTATAGGAGAAAAGGAGTATTCAACAAGAGACTTGTTGAAAAAACTAGGTGCATACGGCTATGGACACAAGTTACTGCTAAAGGCCTCCGAGAGAGGGTTGGTAGAAAGAAATATCGTAAAGAACAGAACCTACAATAAACTCACAAAAGAAGGAAAGAAGATGTTGAGATTAGCAGCAGAAATAGGCGTTTAATAAGATAGTCAATTTCTTATATACTATCTTTATTAGAGCTTAAATTATAATATAATATTTTTATTTATACGTAAGCCAATTGATTGTCTTTTACCGAAATAGAATAGATATTGACCTATAGGCTAATTACAGTGGAATCTACTTGATTTTAACCCCCTTTCTAGTATGAACTATTCTAATTAATGATTAGTTCAAAATCTTGATAAAATGAATTAATCAGTCCAGAATCTTAATGACAAATTTGAAAGTAACGACAAATTCTTTTTTTGTCCTCTTATTTTCTCCATAGCCTAAAAGATATCCTTTTTAGATCTTCAAAATATATTTATCCGATACACATGTATGACAAATATGAATCGAGTCATTACATGGAAAAGTCATTAATTTGCATCAAGCCAATATAATACTAGTTACTTATCCTGAAGATTTTGCAGTTGAAGAGGCCAAAAGTTTGGTTGAATCAATCCCAGATTATAAGGTGGTAAGAGTTTTCACTCAAAAGTACTTAAACCGCTCTAAATATGGTATGGGGTTTGGCAAAGCTGAAGAAATAAAACAATTTGTTTCACAAGCGGGTAATATAGAAAAAATATTTGTTGATGAACATTTAGGTGCAAAACAGATGTTTAATTTAGAAGAACTCACAAACCTTCCGATAATTGATAGAGAGAGGTTGATTCTTGATATTTTCTATTCTCGGGCGACAACGAATGAAGCCAAACTGCAGATCCAGTTGGCGGAGATTCAATACAAGATGCCTCGTGTAAGAGAAAACGCCAAACTCATGAGTAAAAGTAACGAGAGGGTTGGAAAAGGAGGAATGGGCGAATATGTTGTAGATGTTCAGTTTCGTGATCTAAAACGCCAGATGGGATTCGTGAAAGAAAAATTAAAAGATGCAAATCTCAAGCGTCACGAGTATCGAAAGCAAAGACTACGAAAAGGGATGTTCATCGTTTCCCTTGTTGGATATACAAGTTCAGGCAAAACAACTCTCTTCAATCTACTTACTAAGGAAAACAAAGAAACTTCTGCCAATTTGTTCACAACACTCTCAACAATCACAAGATCGCTTGACAATTCTGCTAAAATTGACAATAAGGGTGATGGAGGTGTCTTAGTTGTGGATACAGTAGGTTTTATCAGCAGGCTTCCGCATTACATGATAGACGCATTCAAATCCACATTAGAAGAATCACTTGAAGCCGATTTGATTTTGTTTTTGATTGATTGTTCAGAGAATTTAGAGGATATTGGCAAAAAGTATTCTAGTTGTTGGGAAGTTCTAGAAGAACTCAAGATTGACAAGTCAAAATTACAGATAGTATTAACCAAAGTAGAAACTACCAAATCAGAAAAAATAAAAGAAATAATGAAATACATGGATGATTCAATCGACAAGATTGCTATTTCATCAAAAACAGGATATGGGATTCATAAACTGAGAAACTTGATAGCTTCAAAAAAGGCCGAATCAAAGGATGAACAGTCAAGATCCTCTCCTTCCTAATCTATCATGTTAAGTAATGATGTCACAATTTTTTATTGACAACGTTGATTCTCTTTGTCAGACGCCGTATAGATCATAATACCATATTTGTCTTGATTTTATCTGTGAATAGAATGTCGGATGCGCTCGATTATTTTGGATACCTCATCCTCGTATAACTAATCATTTAAATACTATTGATTAGTATACTACTTATTAGTGTATAGTATATGATTAAGTATGATTTTCAGAATAGTATCGGATTTATTATTAATAGGATGGGGAAATCATTAGTTTACGTAATAGACCAAGAATTGCGCAAGAAATTTGGTATTACCTTTGGACAATGGAAAGTGCTAATAATACTTGCAAATAACGCTGCTGGATTAACCCAGAG
>DATEIH010000036.1:0-3954 GCA_035279165.1 Candidatus Nitrosocosmicus sp.
GGTGTAACGCTTCGGAGAATTGCAGATGATGTTCCTGCAGAAGTAATTTCAGAAAACCCCGAGTGGTCAAAAACTGTTGAAGACTTGAATAATAGGTATCCAACCAGCGAGATTGAAGTTTTAGTAGGGGAAATGCCCAACTATGATGCAATTATTTTTGGATCACCGACTAGGTTTGGCAATATGGCTGCACCAATGAAAGCTCTCTGGGATCGAACTAGTGGTTTGTGGTTAAAGGGATCACTTATTGACAAGCTAGGTGCGGTTTTTACTGGTGCTGCTTCCGTTCATGGCGGTCAAGAAACAACTGCTATTTCAATGATGTTTCCTATGCTCCACCACGGAATGATAATTGTAGGTGTCCCCTATGCTGTTCCCGAATTAACTCAGAGTGGAAGTCCCTATGGCCCTAGTAGAATAGTAGGACCCATGTCAAACCAAGCAATCACTGAGGCAGATACGAAGGTGGCACGTGCATTGGGAAAAAGAGTCTCAGAGTTGTCACACAAACTATCTTAGAAAACGAAGTATTGGAAAACGATACGAATACTGGCAACTTAATATCTAATCATAACGCAAACATGTTACCATTACCTTTAATTGATTCATATAAATACTTTGAAATGATGGCCGTCATGCAGACCTCAGGTTAGTAATTAATGATAATGGCAACAATAAATAAATATCCAAATTCATAAAAAAATCAATATGTCAAGCCAAGTTTAGAATTACTAGAAAGTACTTGTTGATACCCCGTATCTCCAATTTCTGGCGTTCATCTTGTTTATGAAATCCAAAATTACCCCTTCGAGAATATCTATTATTTCCTGTCCCTTTTGTATTGATGCCTCTTTGGGAGCACCGGTTGCTCCGGTTCTAGTCAGCTCACTAAATTTCCAGTAAAGTCGAATATCATCGCCCGGTAGGTTTGGAATAATTTGGTCTGGCGCAGAATTTAGGTCGACTAAATCAGGTCTTGTGGCCATCATAGCAGATGTTTCTGCTTCTCCACCGTGACCTAATCCCTTCCATACATTGAAGATGTTTGTATTTTTTTGTCCAACCAGTACCCACCATGATTCAAGACAAGCAATAACCATATCTGGATACTTGTCTTTAAGATTTCGAGAAGCTACCTCTATTGGTGCAATATTACCGTCATGACCATTTATTACAAGTACTTTTTTAATTTCATTTTTTGCCAAACTATCTAGCAAGTCTTCGATTACAGAAATCATTGTAGAAAATTTGAGACTCATGGTCATTTGAAAATCATTGTGATGGATGCTAACCCCATATGGCACGACAGGTAATATGAAATAGTTATTTTCTGAAGAAGGATTATTGTTGACAATTTTTTCTAAAATGATTTTCGCAAGATTCATTGGAAATATAAAGTCAGAACCGAATGGTAAATGACTCCCGTGATTTTCACATGAACCAAGAATAATGAAAGCTATCGAATTCTTGTTGATTACTTTCTTTACTTGATTTGCATTCATTTCTTCTAAAAGTAGTTTTTTATCCATAGGCTCAATCACCTTCTAATTGAATTAACTATACTTAAATTTTCATTTTCAATTATTGTCAGTGTAGATTTTAACTACAAGACACAAGTGTTTGATGATTTTGTCTTGTTGTGTTTCATATGACATCTCTGGTGTTTAGATACAGCTAATTAATGTATGAAAACAAAGCTAACAAAGCAGACTATCTTTTATAACATAATCAAAAACAAATTAAGATAGAACCTCTTTCTTAATTATCTGATTTAATTTACTATTTGAAGTAACAAGCTCTTCCATCTTCTTTGCTACAAACAAAACTAATCGATCTCCATTCTGGGGGCCAATTATTTGTAGACCCACAGGTAGTATAGCGGTTTTTTCAGTGACAAATCCCAGTGGGATTGTAATAGCAGGAATCCCTAGACTATTAAATAATACAGTATTTCTCAGTAATGTCTTTCGAACATTTAGTACAAGATCATCAATCTTTATGTCGACTTTTCGTAGCTTCGGTGCCACAATGACAGTAGTTGGTACTAGGATAGCATTAATTCCATTACTAAAAAGATTCATAAAATCATAACTAATTTTTTTTATTTGTTTTTTGGCCAACATGTAATCATCAATCCTAATTTTAGTTCCCTCAATCAGCATTTTCGTCACATCAGACCCAAATTGGCCAGTATTGGATTTGAGTCTATCCGCGTGAATGATTGAAGCCTCAAACAGTCTCACCTTCCTCCAACTTGAGAAAAAGTTATTTGTATTTTTTAGCTCAAAATTTTTTACTAATGCGGAAGATTTTGAAACAATTTGTAAGAACTCGGTAAACAATTTTTTAATTCGAGAATCTATTACATTTAGAAAATATCCATTTGGAATTCCTATTACCAATTTTGATGTTCTCAACGGTTTATAGTTGATCAGTGTTTTTTTTCTTAACTTTTTGTAATTTTTGGTATCGCATAGACTTTTAAAAACTATATTCGCATCCCCCACACTCCGTGTTAGCCACCCAACATGATCTAATGATGGCGAAAGTGGGAAAACGCCAAAAGTACTTATCAAGCCGAATGTAGGCTTCATACCAACTAAACCGCATAGAGAAGCTGGCACTCTGATAGAACCACCTGTATCTGTTCCTAAAGAAAATACAACCATGCCAGAAGCAACAGCTACGGTAGAACCACCACTGGAGCCACCAGAGATTCTCGAGAAATCCCAAGGATTTTTTGAGTCTCCGAATATTGGATTTTTGCCTGTAATTCCTGAGGCAAATTCGTTTAGATTATTTGTCCCGATAAGAATTGCCCCTTTTTTATTTAATATTTTTACTATTGATGCTGTGGTAGTAGAGAAATAACTAGGATAATATTTTGATCCTGCAGTAAATTTGAGTCGCTTTACATGTATCATATCTTTAATAGAGTATGGGATTCCGTGCAACGGATCTAAAAGGTCATTTTGTATTACTTGTTTATCACACATTTTAGCAGATTCGAAAATTTCTTCTTCGCTGCGAATGGTTATGAAGGAATTTAATAAACTATCGAACTTCTTAATCCGTGCTAAACAAAATCGTATCAATTCTGAAGGAAGCAACTCACCGGTCCTGATAGATTTTGATAGATGCTCTATGGTAAATGGAAAAATTGATGGTATCAAGTCAATCATGATTCCAATCCTATCTACCATTTTTTAGGTAATAAATTATTTGATGCTGTTGATTAAGAGTGGTCAGCTTTAATATGTGAGTTACAACTATATCCCCATTACAAATAATCATTCCCGTTAAAATATATCAAGTTAGCATTTAAACACTAGTGGTAAAAATGTCAATTCAATAAAGTGGCATCAAACGGCATTATGTAGTTTATGCGATATAAAAGATAATGTCACAATTCGATAATATTACCTGGATTTTGTCCAATTACCATTTCTAGATTGGTTTAGCTTATGATAATCTTAGCTGGATGGTACAACAGTATATATCAAAAAAGACTGCTTTTGTAGGGATTCTAATAATCTTCCATAATCTTTGGGCGGGGATGAATGTCAAGTTTAAAACAAAGGAATCCAAACCCATTATTGATTAAGGGCTTTCTATTAATATTTACTATCAATCTTTAAAGAATAAAATAAAATCAAATAGATTATCTTAGTAACATTCTCATCGATGATTGGTCCAGATATTTCTTCCTAACATTGTTAAAAAATAAGTAAATATGATAAAAGAGGTTTCAACCTGATGAACAAAATATTAACAGGAATAGTTTCAGCCTTACTCGTAGCAGGAATTGTTGGAATGTATATCCCACATGTATCAGCAACTATTGAGAGAGGAGAATTAGAACTCTGTTCTGGCAATAGTGCACTAGGACAAGAAGCAACAAGTTCAGCAGAACAGGGCCCCTCACAAGATCAAGCAGGTGGTTCCGATGCACAA
>DATEIH010000037.1:0-2614 GCA_035279165.1 Candidatus Nitrosocosmicus sp.
TGAGATGTTAAAAAAGTATGTTCAGTATTGATCATAATAAATGAATCCTATACTAAAAGCAACACTAAAACGTCAATTGCCCTTTCTAATTGGAGGTACAATAACTGGGATAATAATGACTTATTATTACGGTTTTCTATTTGCTATCGTGGTAAACAGTATTATCTGGTTTGTTATTTCGATGATTGTCAATAAATATTATTGGCATTATACAGGTTTTAGGGATGAAATATTCCTATTTAGAAAATATGTGATGGACAAAAATAAAACTAGCACTAGATAATCAAGGTATATTTAGGATTGTAGAATGAATAGAAGTGGTAGAATTTACATTTAATACAGTTTATTGTAAAATGTAAGTATGCAATACCCATTTTCCTCTCTTACTGTACAATTACATTAATAACTCAAATGGAAAAAGATGGTGATCCAACTGAAAAACATAAAGTGAAGTAGAGATATTAACCAAAGTCTCTAGATACATTTGTAGTATCAACAAGACTTTCTTCCATGATTTTCTACATTTCTTTTAATACTGACTGGCTATTGAATCCTAATGTGCTCTTACATTTAAAATAATAATATTGCCAGTTTTGACATTCAATATGCAGTTCTGAAAATGAGATATTAAAAAACTATCCCTTTCTTAGTAGTTGTCAAATCTTTCAAAGTAAATGTTGTTATACTATCGGTTATTAAGTTTTGATAAATTATATAGTTCAGTTATGGCAAAAGAGTCAGGCATTGCAAAATCAATAGGAGCGCAGAGGGAACGGGATCTCATAAAAGAAGATCTATTGTTGATAAATTTTTTGTCGACAGGTAAAAAGATTTCAAAGGTTGATGCCAATTATACAGAGCAACGACAAGAACAAGTCAAAACAAACAGGACCAGTGAACCAAAGTCATGTGACAGGTGTAAATTTAATCTTCCAGCAGAGAAGCTCTGCCATATTGTAGAGGGACATGTGAATAACGAAGAAGGAATATCAAAATTTTATTCCCCTCGAGGACACGGGATGTTGCCAGGAGATATTCTATGGTATCATGTAAACGAAAGCGGTGAAAAGCTAGATTTTAAAAAAGGACGTGTAATAAATGAAGCCACAGAGGGATTTCAATGTAAGGACTGTAAATATTATTTAAGCTCTCATGCATGCCTACTACTAAAAGGTAAACTTGAACCAGAAATGAGCTGTGCTTTTATTGTACGAATTGGAAACGGGATTAAACTTTAGTTAATTGTTTTCTACAAGTACTTATCATAGTAATAGTAGGATGATTTGATGATTTAACATTCTTTCTAAAATGATCAATGTTTTAAGTACGTTTTATAAATACTTTGATCTATAGTATTTTATGATATGTTTTTATCAGTAAAAAGAATTCCACATCCGATACCACCCGCCGATAACCCCGATCCAAAGGCTGCTCAAGCCTTACAAGAGGGCTTAGGAGGTCAATTTGGAGAGATGCGTACAATGATGCAATATTTCTTTCAAAACATGAATTTCAGAGGAGATGCTAAACCTTATCAAGATCTACTAAGAAGCATGGCCGCCGAAGAGATGGGACATGTTGAGCAAATAACAAATACAATAAATGTTCTTCTAGAAGGTGCTTCAACTAATTCTAATAATCCTAATGAGTTACCGCTATCTGTCGCTTTGGACTCTCCTAATATCCATCATTTTTTAGTCGCAGCTCAGAGTGCACGTCCTGTCGATGCAGCAGGAAATCCATGGTCTGCATCGTATGTTTATGATAGCGGAAACCTTGTGCTTAATATGTTGTATAACTTGATGCTAGAAGCTACTGGTAGGCTACAGAAATGTAGGTTGTATCAAATGTGCGATAATAAAGCATACAGGTCTACAGTTTCATATTTAATCGTCAGGGATTTAGTACATGAAAAGGTTTTTGCCAAGGCCCTAGAGACTCTGGGAGTAAACTGGGGTAAGTCGTTACCTGTTCCAAGAATAGATACTTCTGGGATGCCCGAAGTTAAGGATTTAGAAAATAAGAATCTGCACAATAAGATGTGGACATTTTCTAATAAGGGTGAAACATCGCTTATAGATAAAATCTTTAAGGGTGACTCTCCGTTTGATGACGGTGGTACCCTGGAGGTAATTGAAGGGTTCCCTGAAGGTGCTGAAATTCCTAATATGCCAGAGGCTCCTCAGGAATTTTCACCCGGTCTGGACACAGATCTAATGAATCTAGCAAAGAAATTATAAAAGTACTAACATCCTAAATTTTTATTTTAATTCTCTGAATCTAAGTGTGTAAAGTTTTATTAAAGAAAGTTATACCTCTGATTGAATAAATCATTTGCGCGATTATATTCAATAAATTGGAAATTACCAATATTATTATTCCATGAACTTGAGGCATGAATTTGATATAATAGAATTAAAATTATTCAGGTATCTTAGAATTATGAGATTTCCTTTAGTATTCAGTGTCAAATAAAAAAGAAAATATAGAAAATCTACAAAAGAAATTGGGTGAAGTTTTAGGCTTAGAACGTGCAGCTCAAAAAGCAGTGGATGAATTAATATCAATGAAGCTATTAAAATCCGGTTCTAAAAATGAAGATAAGAAAATTAAA
>DATEIH010000038.1:0-6787 GCA_035279165.1 Candidatus Nitrosocosmicus sp.
ACCTTTAGTAAACGGAATTTCCTGTACTACATGTAGCATTATAATTTTAATTATCTGTTTTTTTGGATCACCTCGAAAGATTGCTTTTGCTAAATAGACTGCATACTCTAATGCATTTTCGGAAAAATGAGAACTATCATAGGGCACTAACATAACTCGTAGGTCCATTTCAATTATGAAGAATGATATAATATCTTAATAGCTTTACTATACATGCATATTTTTACTTGCATGAAATGATCTGTCTATATGTATCAAAAATTTTATACTTGACTTGATGAAATTATTCGGACTTAATGCGATGGTCTAGATTGTATTGTATATAAGAATGATAAACTATTAGTTAAATAGGTCACAGATATGTGATGGGGCGTATTGAAGATACTAAAAGATGCGTCCATTGAAGCAATATTGGATCTTTATGTAGAAGTCAGGATACGATGAGTTGATGATCAAATTAACAATAATGTAATGCTTATCTAAATTTCATGCATGTCCATTATTTGAGATAGATACTAGCATGTGTATGCTGAAGTCGGAGCTAATATTAAACTCAATAAATAATGATCGTCAATCTGATTCCGATGAGCTCGAATCCATGAGGTATATTCAATAATTATGGGAGAGGGAGCTTTGTTGATATTATTCTCTTAAAACTTAAATGACATTAATAAATTTTAAATTTAATCCTAAATTAAAACCTGTATTCTTGAGGAATAACACGAACATTGTTGTTTTCTTGTTAATTTTGTCAATTGTTAGATGCTAAACATAATACATAAACATGATTTTATCGATACAACATCATGAATGATAAAATAAAGATACTCGGATTCGCAGGAAGCTTAAGAAAAGAATCCTTCAATAGAGCACTTTTACGCAATGCAGCTAGATTTATTCCAGATAATTCAAGTCTAGAAATTTTTGAACTTGATGGCATTCCGCCATTCAACCAAGATACTGAGAAAGATATGCATGAGAAGGTGAGGAAATTTAAATCCAAGATAAGAGAAGCAGACGCAATTTTGATTAGTACTCCAGAATATAATTACTCTGTGCCCGGAGTGTTAAAAAACGCAATTGACTCAGCTTCTAGACCCTATGGCGATAATCCCTTTGATGGTAAACCAGTTGCAATAATGAGCGCTTCAATAGGAATGTTAGGGGGAGCCAGAGCACAATATCATCTCCGTCAAATTTTTGTCTTTCTTAATATGTACCCGATTAATAGACCAGAGGTTATGGTCAACTTTGCTGCAGACAAATTCGATTCCAATGGCAATCTATCGGATGAAACCTCGCAGAAGCTAATAGGCGAGTTAATTCAAAACCTAGTGGATTGGGCTATTCTATTACAAAAATAACTAAACCAATAATCAGAATGGATAAATTGGAAAGCAACCAATCTGTTATCATTGGTCAGAATTGTAACCATATTTAAGAATGCTAAATATACTAACAACATAATTATTGAACTAATGCTACTAGAAAAGAAATCGATACAATCAGGTCTTATATACATTTTGACTATCTAGATTATCAAATTTTGCAACTAAGAATTAGGAAAGTAATTTATACATATTTGTCCGAAGATGGTTAAACAGGATATACTAAAGGAAAAGTGAATTCAGTGGGCTTCGAATCCATGAGATAGATGGGATCTATTAATTTATTAAATTTTTCTAAATCAATTTATTCATTTATGACAGACGTTAATTATAAGGCGGGCCCGGTGGGCTTCGATCCCATGACCTGCGGTTCCGAAGACCGCCGCGATATCCTGACTACGCTACGGACCCTGTGTTGATGTATATCTTGTTGGCAGTTATATAATTTATTGTGAGAATATAGTGCAGAAATTGCAAAATTGTGCAGAATTGTTGGGAGATTTACAGGGATGTTACATTTTTGAAATTAAGTTTCACTAGTTCTGATTTTACCTCGTTTGATTACAGAATTTGAAATAATAAATGCCACTCGTTCAACTATCAGATATAATTACGTTAGATATTAGCAGTACAATTAACTCGGTATAATATATCGTTATAATTTAGTGATAAATCTTATGAAATCGAATATTAGACCTAGTCTTACACTATTTTTTATGGCTGTGCCTCTAACAATTTGATAATTATAGTTAAGTCTAAGCGCATTCTTACAATGTAATGTATATTCTACAAATGTGGATAGTATTATAAGATTAGAGAACAATGTGGTTTCAGCAAAGTGCCTGAAGGGGCTAATGCATCTAATGTTTTAGAGTCATTTTTAGGTAACAACTCGACACAAATATCAAACGATTTGCGAGTCGCACTTGTATTTATAGCTGCTACATTTCTTTTTATCACTTCAGTGTTACATCCTTCTATTTCTCTTTCAAAATTTATTTATACCAACCTATCCATCCTGTCCATGTTCTAATTGCTACCGTAAATATTACCATTGTAAGGTCTGTGTCTTCAATACGATTAGCTTTTTAATGGGACCTCTATGTGGCGTGCGGTGGCTATCTTAACTGTTGTGTAAATAATAAGATACACGCATCCATATGAAAAATGATTATGCTTGTTTAGTTATTACACCGCACTGCAGTACATTTAGCTAATTTTGCTAACCATTTCCGAATTATCATTACTATGAGAGAAGGATATATCATTTTTCTATCATCCTGTCATTTTCTATCCGAACTTCCCAAATGATTAGCCTTTATAGTAACCCTGATACTCTATTTTTTTCTCTAGGATTTGTGATTTTATTTTGTCTAGTTCTTTTTGCAAAGCTTGTAGTTCTTTTTTCTTTTGTTCTATATAATCAGGGAGTTGGTGAATAGAAATTCCAAGTCCCGATGCAAATCTACGAATTTCATGTATTTGTCTAACAAAATCCGAAAATGTTTGATTTGTTTTAAAGCAATGAATTTCTATATCCAGGAGTAATCTTTCCATCTGTATCACTGAAGATCCCATTTGTTCTAACAAATTTTTTATTCTAATACCTAACGCCACGTTATTTAGAGTCATGCCTTCTTGGTATATCTTTACAGCAACTGCTCTTAATACATCCAAGTCTGGAATCTCCGATTTAAATGACTCCATAATTCTATATACACTGCCATAACCTATTCCAATAATCCTAGCTATGTGATCCATCGGTATGCCAAAAAACAACTGGTCAAGCACTTTTTCTTTGATTTCCCTAGGAATTCTTCTTCCCATGTTAATTGTACACTTATATATATACTTTACGCTTATATAGATAAATTCTTTATCAATGAAGTTTGTCTCACAATACGACAATAACCATGAACAAACTCCATATGGATGAGATTTCGACACGATTGGATGAGAGATAGATTATGGTATGTTAAGAAACGGTTATTGTTTGGACTAGCGGAATAGAGATGGATGAGAAACGGTTATTGTTTGGACTATCGGAATAGAGATGGATGAGATTTGATTTAGGTTTGGATGGGCAGAATAGGGATATAGGTGAATAATATTCTGATGGAATTTAGATCATGAATAACTGATGCTTTCTTCCTGTAAACTGATTATTCTTGCTTTGCTTTGAATCTATGCTTTTTGTTATATAGAATGTACAATCCAGTGCAGTCAGATATGACTTTATCTATTTCTCTAACATTTTAGTATCATCTATTCGAATTGATATTTGTGTGTGTTTATATCTTGGATATGGTTTAATTCCTTTATTACCTTTCTCATTGAATCGATATATCCATTTTGTCATGTTGTTAATATCATAATGGTTGTCTACCTGCCTATCTACCTACCATTGTTATCTCAAGAACTTTATATCTATATTTCTAAGCAAGATAATCTTTGCACGGTAGTTGGATGCTATATCATTCCACTCTAGTATATCATACAACTTGTTTTTTTCTATCGAGATGAGTAGTCGATCTGAGGAAAGTATCCCTCATTGTAATAAAGATAGTTCAAAGATTAAGCTAAATATGTTGTGTCATTTATGTCTTAACAAGCAAAAATATTAGTTTACAGATAGATATATTCTATCGTTTACAAAACTGTTAACAGAGATACTTTATCAGATAAACTATACATCTACGATTCTCGTACAAATAATTGGACTGAAGGAACAAGTCTTCCAGCTCCGCGCGGTGCATTAACTGCCAATTTTATTAACGGGATGTTATATGTGACCGGAGGTGTGGATTCTGAAAACACATTGTCAAGTACTTTGGCATATAATCCTTCTATACACCAGTGGACAGAAAAAGCGCCAATGCCAACAGCAAGAGAACACCTAACCTCGGCAGTCGTCGAAGATAAACTATACGTTATAGGTGGAAGAACCAATGGAATGGCCTTCAACGTTGATGCGAATGAGGTATATAATCCAGCAACTGATAATTGGACTAACCTGGACCCGATGCCTTCAAAAAGAGATGGTTTATCTTCTGCTACAATAGTCATAAATGAGTCAATCTATGTATTTGGAGGAGAACAACCCTCTGGAACATTTAACAATAATGAAAAGTTTGATGTGGTATCTGGTACGTGGACCTCTGAGGTTAGTATGCCGACAGCACGTCATGGGTTGGCGGCAGTTGCGATTGGCAACGTAATTTATGTAATAGGTGGTGGACCGCAACCTGGTGGCTCATCAACTAGCCTCAATGAGATATTCAATACTGGTAAAGAATAGAGATACTATGACTAAACCCTAACTTTGTTTCCGCTCCACCTTCAAATTAGAATAAACTTTTCTGGCATTAGCACATTGAATCACGTTCAACGGTTGAATGTTCAAGTTTAAATTATTTCTATGAAAGTTTTAATGAGACAAAATGTTTTAATTTGACCCCTTATTAACAAATGTAATGAATCTGACAAGCAACACTTTAATGATTGTGATAGTGTCGTCAATTTTTGCCCTCACTGCAACCGCACTCATAGGACTATATGCCGATACAGCATCAGCACAAATAGTAACTGGAACTCCTGGTGAAGTAGGGACTACAAATGAATCTGAAGATTATTATGCTCCGTTGAATGAAACCGGCCCTGAAACAATTCAATCACTTGAAGGTATTGAGGGTAGTAATGCAGCCATACTTGGAAATGATACCAACATAAGCAATCCAAATATTACTGCAGCTGACGCTGGAACAGTAAACAAACAAGAAGATTGTCTGCGATTATCGAATCAATCTGCCGTTGATTGTCCATAATTTCCTTTTTTTATTTTCAAAATATTCAATAATCTTGTCATAAATAAGAAAAAAATTACACTTCCATTTTTAGAGTATTTTATAAATTGATAACAAGGTCAATATCAAATAATCATTTTCTAGTACAGCTACCTTTAATATCCTTCGATCCTCATATATCAACCTAAGAAATGAGGTATATATTTTCATAATTTATTCATGGAATTTATATGATACAGCTCAAAAGGTTATCTAACTTTAATTCTACTCCTTCCGTCCGTCTTATCAGAAGTCGCATTTATTTTGATATCATCAAAGGATCGATTCAAATCCTCCTTTCGTGCTTCACTAAAAAGTTATGAAAAGTATACTTTTTTTATTTAAATCAAATAATCGTAATTTTTTATTGTAGTGTTTCAAATATTTTGAAACAGTCAACAGCATTTAAGAAAGATCCTTCCCCTATCTGTATCTTAAAAATACAGAGCAGTGAGCTATCAGTACATGTTAGTACCTTATATTGAACTTAATCCTGTAAATTCTATCTATTAAAACTGTCAATATAGCTAAAAGTATGTAAATTTTCCATAATAGAATCCGATAAATTATAAACTTTTTATGCAAGTATGATTTTATCTTATAATTATGCAGAAAGCTAAAACTATAACATTCGATCCATACAAAAACGGAGTAGACAATCTTGTCGTTCAGCTTTATACATTGTGTACGTCATATCCAAATAAAGAATCCTGGACATTAGATGAAATCTATGAAGCGCGGTATCAAAGCACCAATCAGGATAAGTCAAAAACAATGGAAATTCTAAAAAATAACCTAAAATGGCTGAAATCAAAGGAGGCAGTAGAGTATCCCAACAATAATTCGATTAAACTGGTAAAATATAGATTAAGCAGTATGATAGATGGGGTATGAAGTTTGGAAAAATACCTTTTTTTTATTTCTTGAACTGATACTTAGTTAATATTTTCAAGTTAATTGTACTTACGACAGTAAAGGAAACCATAGAAATAGTCGATACAAAAAAAGAAGATATATTTTCCTAACCTTGATATTACTATAAGGTTGCCTATTCATTTTCAATAACCGCTTATAATTTTACTTTGAAACTATAGATCTAGTAAACCGTTTTTTCCAAACAAAACGATATCTTAAAGATTGAAAAAATAAATCAGATCATAATTTCAATAGTTTGTGTATTGTACTACTCATGCTTTTGGAAGTTATTATTGTGATGATCTAAAAATAATTTATTATCTCCTGCTATAAGTGGTGATCTTAATAGTGGATTGATGTATGGTCACAAAACGTTCTTCTCTTATATTGTTTATTTATCTCTTTGCTATGCTTTATCAATAACCATGTGTTCACTTTGTGTATCACAGCTGTATCATTATCATTTTTAGATCTGTCTCTAATAATCTGATAATCTGATATAGTTCATGACAAACTTCTTTTATCATTTATAAGAATAATACTTTATCCTTTGAAGATGATATGTACTCTATAACAATATCAAGTTTCCTTCTGGTTATTTTTATTAATCTCATAACTCTAAACAGAAATTATAAGTTTAGT
>DATEIH010000039.1:0-2231 GCA_035279165.1 Candidatus Nitrosocosmicus sp.
ACTACATTCTTTTAATATTTATTCAATTAACAAAAAAGAATGAATCATAATTTTATAAAATTACTTTAACTAAATAATGTTCTTTGCCTTTGGTATAGCTAGACATAGCATAAAGTAAAATATTAAATCAAAACAATTGGAATAAAACAATCGAGATCCTACACTCTGGGAAGTAACTAATTTTATTGCCGAGTTACTTATTAGCACTTTTTTAGAATATTATAGACCATCTAAAGACAGGTGCATTCTAAAATTTCAATGTGTGAATGAATATTCCACACAAAATAAAAAATAATATGTTGAGACTAGGGCTTTATTTAATTGCTTGGTATCACTTTGGATATCACCTCATGTAGTAGCGTAGCGTAATGGATCAGGTAATTTCGTATTCCATGTTCTGTCCTAATAGTTTTCCTGAATATGCAAAATCGTTTCTCATGATTGAATCAATATAACTGGCAAATATGGAACCATCTATACAAGAACCATGCATAGGATAAATCAACTTTGAATTTAATTTCTCCAATCTCTTGCTAGTTATTCTTACAGGCTTTTCACTGGCAAAGATTCCAACCGCCCGATACAGAGCAATCATAGAATCGGACAGGTCCTCTGAGATAACAGGTTTGTTGAGTCCAGGCTGGATAAATAAATCAGAAGTAAAAAGTGACTTTGAGTTCTCTTCAAATATCATCATACTGTCCCAATGATGTACATGTGGAGTCATGATAAATCTCAGTGTTGCTTTACCTATATTCAATTTTTCATTATCCCAGAATGAAATATGATCCAAAGGAACGTTATTCCAGCCAGTCAAGTTTAATTTGGAACTAAGGTCACTACAGACTAATCTTGCCCCTGGACTGTTTAGAAACTCCATACCACCCCATTCATCACTCTCAAAGTGCAGGAAAGCTACATAAGTTAGTTTTTCCAATCCGATTACTTCCTTAACCTTCGCTTCAATCTTCTCATACATGCCGACCGGACCTGTGTGAATCAATATAGGTTTTTCATCATCAATCAAGAATTGATTAAAAGTGATTCCATATGCATCATCAAATCCGCAGATCCTGTATATTCCGTCATTAATTTCCGAAATAGACACTTCAATTTTGCTTGGATTAATATTCTTGCTTACTTCAGGCATATTTGCAAATATCAAATCTAAGAGATAAAGATTATCAGATTCTCAACTTGGAGATAAAACAATTATCAACATATAAAATAAAAAAAAGAGCATCTAGTCCAAAGTAAAATACTAAAGTTTACACTAAAATCATTTTACTTTTTGACATTCTTTTATTGATATATGATCCAGAATCTCATCTATTACCTCAAGCAGTGCTATTTGTAGAGCCAACTATGTAGGTAGACCAATAATGTTGAAATAACATGATATTTTTGATATATGGCTAAGTTTCTGAACACCTTATCGTAGTAAAAAAGGCTACAAGTACATTACTTAATATTGGCGATCTGGAAGTCCTTAAAGTATGGCTGTTACCCATATTTACAATTTCTTCCATTAGATTACAATAATTAAAAAACCAGACAAATATGGATTGTTCTAAGAGTAGGACGATGATATTTAGACACATCAATGTTTTCGTAATAATCTGATGATAATTTCGTTCACTAATGGGTGAAATGATAAGTATAATAAATATAAAAAAGAGAAAAGGGAACTAATGTAAACGGATCTATTTGTTTTTGGCCTCGTATAATCCAAACATGTTATTTTCTGTATCTAGGAATACTAAGATGAATCCCATGTCTGGGATTTCTGTTTTTGGCATTATTACCTTGCCACCTGCTTGTTGAATTCTAGATACATAGTCATCGACGGAGGGCACCGTAATGTAATTTGTAACAGAATGTTCTGGAGCCTGACGTTTCATTAATCCGCCTCCAATACCTTTATTCCCTTTTTCGTCTTTAGTGTCAAAAAACCAATAATCTTTAGAAGGGTCTCCAGGATTGCTAAATTTTTGCATTGTCCAATCAAATACTCCATTGTAAAATTTAATTGCCCTTTCCACATTGTCTGCAGGGATTTCGAAATGCTGCACTGTAGGCATTTCAAGCAGCTCCATTTATTGAAATTATTGTCTTACTCATTGTCTTCAATATGTCATATTACTTAAAAAGAAAATGGTAAAAAAAGTTTGGTCCAACGAGTATTCTCTTAAACGATGATGTGGTCAAACGGGTTTGAAATTACGAAAAAT
>DATEIH010000040.1:0-7980 GCA_035279165.1 Candidatus Nitrosocosmicus sp.
ATTTGATTTGGAAAATCTGATCTACCAGTTGCAATAATTCTAGCCCCTGCACTTTTTGCTTTATCGGGTAAAATTTCTGGTGTAGGATTGCTCAATGCAAAAATAATTGGGTCTCTTTTCATCGATTCTACCATTTGTGAATTCATAAGATTTCCGATGCCTGATGTTCCAATAAAGATGTCTGATTCTTTGATTGCCGTTTCCAAATTACCTACAACCTTGTTCGGATTAGAGTTTAGAGCTATTTCTCTCTTAAAGGAATTCAAGATCTCATTACTATCGGGTTTTAGATTGCCTAGTTTGTTTGATTCGAAATTTTTTAAATCCTTGTTGTTATCTTTATTATCTCTTCCGTCGTAAATTGCTCCTTTCTTATCTATTACAATTATCTCTTCGAAACCTGCCCTAGATAGAATCTTAAAGATTCCATAGCCTGCAGAACCTGCACCGGCAATCACGACTTTAACACTCTTTGAGTTCTTTTGTACTACTCGTAATGCATTTATCAAAGCTGCAAATGTGATGACTGCTGTACCATGCCTATCATCATGAAAGACTGGAATCGACATTTCCTTTTGAAGTCTTTCTACTATTTCTAAAACCTTGGGAGATTCAATATCTTCTATATTTATGGCACCAAACGAAGGTTCAATAGCTTTGACAAATTTAATAATTTCTTCTTTATCATTCATGGAAATGCAAAGTGGAAATGCATTTACATTGCCCAGGGTTTTAAATAGAACCGCTTTTCCTTCCATTACAGGTAATGCTCCTTCTGGGCCAATATTGCCTAACCCTAGGACTCTTGTTCCATCACACACTATTGCTATATTGTTCCATTTTGAGGTGTATTCATATGCCAATTCTTTATTCTTTTGGATTTCAATCGAAACATATGCGACGCCCGGAGTATAGATCGAGCTTAACGTTCCTTTGCCTTCTTCTTTTGAAATTTCAAAAATATTATCTGAAGATATCCTGCTTGAGATCTCTATTTTTCCCCGAAGTAATCGGTGTAAATTTATTGCGTCTTCCTTTAATGTCAATCCTTCTTATGGTTATCTTAAAAATTATTTAAATGAATCAGTTGAATTATAAATCGACCAAAAATGTTATCAGTGATTAGTGTGCTTGATGGAAATTTATAGTAGACAGGACCAAAGAAAATACTATAAAAAAAATCAAATTCTATTACGAATAAAGTTTGTTGTAATTGTTTAGAAAAATAATTAAGTCAAAGAAGAAAATGCTAATTGAGAAATGATGCGTTTAAAACTACATTTCTGACTTCTGAAAGTCTTTTTCTTAGAGTCATTATGTTAATGTTTGCTGCTGAAGCAATTTTTGCCTGTGATATTTTTTGTTTATGTTTTCTACACGTTATGTAGAGAATTGCTGCTGCGATTGAGAGCGAGTTCTTACCCGAGAAAACATTCTCATTTTGGATGGCCAAAAGCAAATCTATAGATTCTCTTGCTGTTCTTTCGCTAATTTCTGCTTCGTCTGCTATCTTTCTTATGAAAATAGCCGGTTTGAATTGTACATGAGTAATTTTCAGCTCTCGCATTAAAAGACGATAGCACCTAGCGGCAAATATTTCATCAGCTTGCACTATTTGAGAGATCTCTGACAATGTTCTTGGGATGTTGGTTTTTTTACAAACTAGATATACGCATGAGACGATCATTTCCTTTATTGATCTTCCTTTAATTAGCCCTTTTTCTAATGCCTTCTTGTAATGGGCTAGTGCTTCTTCTATGCAGAATGATGTCAATGATAATTTATCTTTTATACGATTCAAAAGATCTATTACTATTTTCAAATTCCTCTTCTTGTTTGAGCAACTAACTATTTTGTTTAGGAACTCTATTTTATTATGTTCTTTTCTATTCGAGAACCTTTTGGATGTACTGGTATCATAATCTGCTATAGCTGTTGACATTCCTTTATCATTAAGTATAATAGAATGAGGCAATACTGTGTTAGTATCGCTTTTATATTTATGAAAATCAGTGTCCAACTCTGCATCATATATCTTATCTTGTACAATGACACCACATGATTTGCAAAGCTTTTCGCCTTTCTCGTAGTCATAGATAACAGCGTGTTGATGTACTGGTGAATATTCTTCTAAATCTTTAACTATTAAACTATTATACATTAAGGGATGATGCGTAGCAAGATATAAGCCGACTATGTATACTTTGTAACATTAAACTTGTTTAGGTTACAAATGGTTACATACAGTTACAGTTTTAAGGTGTGAATGCAAAGTAATATCATGGGAGGTCCATCGTCTACTGTCAGATCGTTTCGTATTGATAAGTCCCTTTCTGAAATTCTGAATTCGGAGGCAGAGCGAATGGGTATATCTGTAAATGCTATGATTAACTCGGTTCTTAAACAGTATGCTGAATTTACCAGATTTCAATCAAAATTAGACATGCTTATCATAAATCGTGAAGTTTTCAGATCTTTATTAAGCCGTTTAAATGACGATGATGCTTATAACTTTGGACTTGAAATGGGTAAAGACATTCCAAATGATACTATACTATTCTGGAAAAAGGATATAACATTTGATGGCGTCTTGGAGTATATTGAAAAAATTGTATGTACCTATGGATATATCGGAACTTACGATGAATTGAATACCGACGAGTGTAAAATAATTGTAATTAGGCATAGATTGGAAGGAAAGGGTTCAAAGTTTCTATCAGGATTTCTTAAATCATTGCTCAATCAAACTTTGGGAATAAATCCCGAAATTGAGATTACTGATTATTCTGTAAAAATAAAAGTATGTTTATAGTAATGACTAGATTGGTGATTTAGTAAAATCAAAAGCAATTCTTACAAGTCGCATTGTATGGATAAATAAAAACTTTGTTATGTATAATATTGTAATGTCAGAAGAACCTATTAACAGAAAAGATGACGTTGAACAAGATGTGAGAGATACAGCCGATGATGTCGAAGAGGGCTTTGATGAAGCAGGAGACAAAATAAAGGCAGGAGCTAAATCCATGGAAACAAAATAAAAGGATCCAGATACAGACTTCGGCACCGGATATAAAGAAGAAAAGTTTAGGAATAAATTAAGAGATATTTAGATATTCTATATTACATATTATCTAATTTTTTTGAGATATTTAATGATGATGTCGCACAGTAACCTCAGTTATGCTTCGAAAATCTATTTGCATGCAGATTTTTAGATTCTAGATGAACATATTTATATGAACTATTTATAGTTTGAACAATAAATCTATACAATGTCCAAAATAAATAAATCACTATTTGGAATTGTGATTGCAACTATATTTTCAATGACTCTTGGTTTACATTCAGCATTTGCCGAACCCGTGACTATGGATATCAATAAAGCTAAGGACCCTGGTCCTGGATTTGGTACAGAAAAGATAGGAACACTCTCGATTGATACCAAAAATAAAACATTAGATATTTCAGTAAATATGACTGCAACGCCTAAACCGGATAAAGTCTTTGAAGCATGGCTAGTCGACGCAGATGGATCTAACTATAAATTAAGCCTGGGTGCATTGGATGGAAATAGCTTGAAAGTCTCAGATAACATGGTAAATCCGTATACCTATACGCAATTTATTATAACTGAGGAGCCTAAGGATGATGTTGATCCTAATGCAGCAGGTACATATGGTGGAGCTGAATTACAGGCACCATTTGGACAATAACAATTTCTTTTTTTGAAGTATCGTGAAATATTATAATTTTCAAAAATTCTATTATCTAGTTGGACAGAGCATCTTTAGATAACTTGTTCTATTTTGTATCTAATCTTTAACCTTTAATCTTTAACCTTTAACCTACAAATTAACCTAAAATAACCTTAGATATTATATTCTGAGTATATATCGCTTATTGTTGCCTTACTTTAAGGGGTCAAAATGTACGCGCATGGGAAAATTGACGGATTCATGAAAGTGAAGTTTCTTAAAACCTCTTTCATTGGATAAAAAATCTTCAATCTTGCCGGAATACTTTATTATATTTCCTGCTGATTCCGCTTTTATTATTTCTGTGACATTTAATGCAATTCCGTTTTCATAGTCCACTTCCCATAATTCATTTATAAACCCATCTAAAAGAACATATTCCACAGATTTCGAGGCAGCAGGTGTAGGAATATTACTTTCTTTTTCTGTGTTCAACCACTCTATTATTGTATCTGAAGTTATTATATTTATTGCTAAACATACAATCTATCTAACTGTCAAAAACACACCAGTTAATAGGATATCTATCATTTTCGATCTTGATAATCGTAATAATTTAAGTTAGTATGTCCAAAAATCGTATCATTAAATATTTTGTGTATTATTGTGAGGACTATTATTATTATTGCCAAATTTCCCTTTCTGAGCTAGTCAGGGATCTTTAATTGATGATAGTCAACATCGAAATAATGTCCTTTTATTCAAATGATTTATTATTCTTCAATCTTTGAGCTGACAATTTCTTTAGTTACTTCGATTTGAAGTCGCATGTAATCATGAGTGATGTAATCCGCAATCGGTATAAATATTTGAGAAATAAAGATGAATGTTTAGTCGAATCTATGATCTATTTAAAACATGTTTTATATGACCTTTTATGTCAGGTAATCTGAATATAAACTGGTCAGATGTAATTAAAAAGGAAGCAAGAGGGATTAATGATTATGATTTAGGAGAGGTCCAAGAAATTAGTGAGGATTATGTTATTTCAGAAAAAGGTGTAGTTGACAAGACTAGCTTTATGATACCTAAGATGTTAGTTTCTAATTTTGATGGACATAATTTGCATTTTAACATCTCTGAGCAGGAAGCCTCTAAATATAAGCAATAGATAGAAATTGTGAAATTACCAAACCCTAGGTGTTTATACCGCATCGCCATCTGACACGATTACCTTTCTTTTATTGGGATCATACGATAAATGTCTAATTCCCTACCTAAAATGTTATTTCTAATTGAAATGTTAGTCGCAAATGAATAATAAATATGCGATGCTATTAATGGCTGATATATTCGCGGAATTATTTGGATGTGAACAGAGGGATAAATGTATTAATCTTAACGGTGTATACCAAATCTAAGATCGGAATATATGTACAACAATAAACATTAGGATTTATTAATGTATGTTGTACTTGATACATTACTGAAGTGATAAAGATAATGATCATTGAAGATGAGCAGGATTTGTTAAATCTTTATAAGGATTTTCTGATAAATAAGGGATATCACATTTCTGTTACGAACACTACCGCTTCAAATGTTCTGGGTGATTATGAAGAGTTTAAACCCGATCTTGTTATTTTGGATTACAAACTTCCAGATGGAAAAAACGGGCTAGAAGCGGCAAATGAGATTTTTGCAAAGTATCCATTTGCTTCCATTCTAATTATTTCTGCGTATGATTCAGTTAAACAATCTTTTAACAGTGAGAAAAAATTCTTATCTAAGAACATTAAACTGTTGATTAAACCATTCAAGTTATCTAAGCTAAATGAAGTAACAATTGATTTAGTGAACAGACAATCAAATAAACAAATCAGAAGGTAATATTGCCATTACCGTATTTAGATTGATCATAATATTGATTTAAATATTTGCAAAATATCTCATTAGTACGAAAGACCTGATTGCGTAATTTCTCTACATTATTTGATCAGGTCTGCGATGCGCGCGAGACTGATGAGAGAAGTAACAATGACTTCATAACTAACAAGATAAACCGTGCTAAAATAAAGGATGCTTTGATATCTGTCTTTTAGATGAATCGAAAATGGAAAATGTATATGTTATAACATAAATTTGCAAAAGAAACTAGAAAATGAAATGTGCTAATTGCTCAAACATCTTATGATCAAGATGGAAAGAAAACGCTAAACTAAGTCAGATTTTTGGCGAGTTTCAATGATGATGACATTTTATGAGATAGAAAAAACATGATCCTAGAAATAGAAAATAGAAAGCAAGGATGAGTCAAAGAAGATAATTTATTAAAAAAGTGATTGTTTTGATCATAGAAGAAGATGGAGTCAGGAAAAGTACTCAGTTTTTAAAAAGCAGAAATTACTGAATTGCATTGACAAATCCCAACCAAAAAAAGCTAATGGATTAGGTGACTGAAAAATTGATAAACGACACCCACTACACGCCAATGATCACGTGATATGTCTTCTCATTTCGTTAGTAAGATAAACTTTCTCACCCTCCACCACCATCTTTTCCGCCACCCGAACTTTCTACTTCTAACTCCTCTAGTTCTTCGTCTGCTTCGGTGTTTGCTTTGGTTATAGGTTTAAGCATTTCTTTTTTTAGTTTGTCACTATTCAGTGTTTTCTCATTTATTTCATCATTATTATCCATAGACATCATAGGGTAAGAACAATAAATAAACTTTCAAATTATTGATAAATGTGTTCCTTGAAAACGACAATAATAAAAGTGACTTAGAGAATGTTTTGGATTTTACCCATGAGGTTTAACTATATGTTAAATTATTATAATATTTGAATTAAAAAACCATATATCAAAAAAATGCGGTAAAATGTTACTTAAATATCTATCAAGATCTTATCCAATATTGCATGGCCATACAATATGGCCATTTTGATATTTCCATCATTTTGAAACGACTAATATAATGATAAAAAGTAGAAAAATGTCGTAAGAAAGTAATTTTGTCGATGGTGGTATTTGATTCCTGTTATAATAAAATGGTCCTATTTTGGAATTCACATGGACTCAAAATATGATATTAGTAGTTTCTAGTTTGATAAAAACCTTAACTAATGGAAATGTATCTGTAACTAGTGATTTTAGCAATCCAGATATAATAGTTTGACTAATTAGGTTTGCTGCTGATAATTTTTTTGCCAACTGCATTTACACATGATACTAGGTATCGAAAAATATTCTTGAATCGACTTTTAGAGATCCTGCCTGGAAAAATTTTCTGAAAACATTTACCTATTAGATTTAAAATAATTAATGCATTTTTCTAATACTGTCAAAAATATTCTTATACTACTTTTACTAGACTAGAAAGAACAGTTGACTATTGTTATTGAACTTTATACCTTTCATAGCAGAGTGATTACTAGGCATTTAGATATAAAGTAAATAGCATAGGAATGTAAAACTGTTTTAACTATCTATATGAAATAGAGTTATATTTATATGGGAAAAAACGTAGTTCTTTGCATGGTCAAGGTCAGTTATAAACCAATACTAATAGCTGGTTTAATCATGGTAGTGATTGGGGTAATAGGCGTATCTGTTACGGCTCCTGGTGTAATTGAAGATTCCATACCTGATACAGAATATAATATACAATCTCCTCCTAATGAAGTAGAATTCCGAAATCCGATGGTAGACGCAGAAGTTGTATCTATTATGTTAATTATTGTTGGATGGATGGTATCACTCTTTGGATGGTATACCAAGACAGACAAAAAGAACCCATCCATTCCATCCTAAAACCACCCTCAATAGCTGAGAATTCACTAAAATTAGTTTTGGTCGATGTACGATTATTTGTATTAATCTTATCTGTCTTCCTGTCTTCGATCTTCTCTAGACTCATCACTACGGGATGACGTATTTAGTAAACTAGAAAAAAACAGCAGATGTCTATAACAAAGTTACTCTAATATAGTCAATTGATACTATTGAAAATATTACTTGGTGTTATACAAACTTAATTCTATAACCTCGATTAACGGTGTTATCAAAATTATTAATTTGATATCAATTTTTTATGAACGTCCTATTATTAAGAACCTTACTATTAACAATGAGTGTAAATACAGAGGCGAACAAGAATTAAAGCGCCCGGGCCGGGATTCGAACCCGGGTCAAGGGAGTGACAGTCCCCCATACTGGACCGGACTTTACAATGCAGTTAATGCATTTCTATACTACCCGGGCACTTCAAATTTTATCATTA
>DATEIH010000041.1:0-13804 GCA_035279165.1 Candidatus Nitrosocosmicus sp.
TTAAGAATGCACTACAACAAATTCGATAGACTGGACGTAGCGCTATCTTTCGCTTGTAATAACTTAACCATATCAAAAAATGAATGGGTTAAAAATAGTAATTTATTTAATGCAAGAAAGAGTCATAGCAGAATATCGGATTATTTCGACATGTCCTAACATGAAGAGTGCACATTTATAAATAGAAGCTAGAGAATTACTGAATTTGATTACCTACTGTTCAAAGAATGTTAGCAATTCTCAATAGAGCAAGACATGTAATTTTTGGGTAGGCCCGAATCAGTCGAGGTTAATACTATTTGTTGGATCAAAATGAAACATCCAAGGCCATCAATGAACATGCATTACTATTCGTGACATCCCACAATTTGAGCGCGGCTTTAATTAGATGATATTGTCAACCCTTTTGACTTTGACTTTGATATATAATTAGAAATGCAGACAGCATAGATAAGAGATCATTAGTTTGTATTGGAAAAATAAAGCTATTTTATTATTGTGGCTGCTGATAACACAGTTGTAAGTATTTAATAAATATGATCAAGATCTGATTATATCCTTATATGGTCATAATATCACAATGCGAAAAATGCAGCCAAATTAGTAAGAAGACATACTGTGGAGAGTGTAAGAAGTCAATTGACTACTTTGAGGTTTTTGAATACAAAGATGAGACAACCGTTCCTCAGTCTAGAGAACCAATAGAAAGAATAAGGGCATATACATGGAACGATGTATTGAATTTTGTTAAAAATAAATATTTTAAAGAAAATAGCGATCTAAATATTAACTGTGAGAAGGATTTTGCTTATATAGAAAAGAAAGCGATTCAAAATGCTTCGAACATGAATTCTACGGTCTACAAGTCAGGATATAGAATATTTCTAGACAAAAATATTCGAACAATACTAGATAATTCATCAAATCCTGGAAAGGTTATCACAGATATTACTTGAGAGGTGGAGAAGTGAAAGAGTTATACTGTTTAATGAGAGATTAATTGTAGAATGTTTCTAGATAAATGATAGCTAATAGTCAACAATAAAAACTCCCCTATTATCACAAAAAGATTTTGGTTTATTAGAGGTAATGTGAAACTAGAACAATACTATTTTAGCTTCGTAGTTTCATGATGGGAATTATAAAAATGAGAACCAATAATCCGCCAAATAACCATGCCAAAGAATAACCAAATGATTTTACCATGATAGAGAATACAAAGGGAACCCAAAAAGCTCCAAGTAAAGATAATCCATTCACAAAACTAACAGCAAGTATTTCATATTTAGGCAAACCAAGTTTCTCCAAGGCTAATCTCCTTGCCAATGCATATGGAATTACAAATCCTCCAGATGCAAAAATTCCAATAATCAATATTGAAGGTATCAAGAGATAAATATTAAGAAAAGAAAAACAAATAATATTTGTTGAAATAATTATTCCACATATTAGCAACAATAATATATCATTATTGAAATTATTTTTGTGGGTTATTTTATCATAAAGTCTACCAATAAGAGGAGCAAATATAACATTCACTGTCATTATTGATCCCCCGATTAGACCCGCAATCGAAGAGGTAATATCGAGTTCGACTCTAAGAAAGAGAATGATGAAAGTAGAGACTAAATTCCAGGCTATTTGAAATCCAAGTAGGGATAATCCTACATAAATCATATCTTTATTCAACATCACAGATTTTAGGGCAGCAAAATTAATCGTGAATTTAGATTTTTGATCACGGGTTTCTTTGTTCAGATTAAAGAATCTAAAAAAAATGAAAACCTTTTCTCGAAAAGAATAACTAGATAAATTATTTGTGCCATCATATTTTTTTATCTGTAGAGCGTATAGCAGGAACAATCCACTGAGTATTCCCAAAATTCCACTGATTTCTAGACTAGCCCGCCAACCAAGAGACTCCGCAATGATGATCCATCCGAATATTCCAATAATTCCACCCAATGAATGTGCGGAATTCAAAATTCCAACTCCCAGCCCACTTGATCCTTTCCCCAAATATTTTGAAATGAGAATGACGCTAGGACCAAAGAAAAACGCCATCCCAACACCTACTAGAAATCTTAGAATTACCATCTGAGATAATTCTGAGCTCAATCCTGAAAGGAGAGAAGATATAGACAACAACATTGTCCCAAAAAAAATCATAAATTTTGGGTCATATTTTGCTGACAGTATTCCAGCCGGAATTTGAAAAAGTCCAATTCCGATTAAAAATCCAGATGTTACCAATCCCAGCATCGAGACATCCTGTTTAAAATCATTTAAAATGAGATAAAAAATAGAAGAAATATTGAACCAATTTATGGCGTATATAATTCTAGCAAGTATTATGGAAGTAACGGGAAGAGAAAATACTTGCTTGAATGAAGACATACATAAGTAGACCATGGATTAACATTTTATTACTGTTCGGATCAACAATTGATCAAAACGGGAAATAATCAAATAGAGGTTCAATAGTAAGGCAAAATTTGATAATTAGAATGATTTTGGGAGAGCACAGTCAATTTATCTTTATAATCATACCTCACATTCGAAATTCCAAGTATAGTATTTTAATGGGCTTAGTATTTTTAGTGTCAAATCACTGATCACATCATCCGCTCGGTAGTTTCAATAAATAAATCTTATATTTACAGAATGAAAGTAAATAACCAGCTATACAGATAATTTTTCATGCTCCTTGTTAAAAGTAATATATCGTATAATTCGGATATTATAATAGGTCGATTAGAAGAGGTTCAGAATATTGAGATAGATTAGGAAGAAAGCAAAGAATCCTGTTCGAATTATTTTTAATAGGGTCACAAATTGATCAACTATTAGTTTATTTCTTTGGCATGTTAAAGTACATATACAATTCAATTTAAAACATAAGTATGGAATGTCCCACATGTCAGAGCCAATTTCATTCTAATATGCGTAATACGCTAGTTGGAAAAAATAAAAGAAATGCCAGTATTTTTGTTTATTTTCAAATATGCCCGGAATGTGACGAACCTATTGTCGGTATCAAAGAGGCCACAAGGGGAGAAGTATATATGAGCCCCAATAATATTGAAGATTTAGCCCTATTGAGAAAAGAACAGAAAAGGGGAACGCTTTGAAGTAAAATACAAGAAAATATAAATTTACCACACATATTAAGAATAGATATCAATAAAATAGTAGTATTCAATTCTATTGAATGCAAAAATAGTAAAGATCATAAAGAAACTGAATAAGAAATACCATTCTTAGACATCATAGTAAAACATGAATTGATTTATAACTGATTCATCATTACCTATTTCCATTATTTCCTTATTTTTAAGATCAGAATACATGCTGATTAAATCATGGTGAAAACAAAGGTTTAGATAACTTGAATCACTTTTCAACGAAGATAACGCTTCCTCTAAACTACCAGGCAGAACACCTATTCCAAGATCCTTCCTCCTTGAGTCGGACATTTTGTAAATGTCTTCACTAACCGGGTTCCCCGGTTCAATTTTTCGATTTATCCCGTCCAATCCTGCTGCAACAATTGCAGAGAAAGCAAGATATGGATTTGCCGAAGGATCAGGAGCACGATACTCAATTCTCTTTGAGTTTGAGCTCTTTTTCTCGTTGATTGGGAGTCTGACTACAGCAGATCTATTTCCCCTAGCCCATGCAATATAAACGGGTGCCTCAAATCCAGGTATAATCCTTTTATACGAATTTACGGTTGGAGTTACTATTGCAGATAATGATCTCGCATGATCTAGAATACCGCCTATGAAGTATCGTCCAATTTGGCTCAATTCGGCATAATTATCGGACTCATCATAAAACAAGTTCGCATTCTTACCTGCGGATTTTGACCATAAACTTATGCTTACGTGCATACCTGAGCCATTATCACTATTTTCACTGTTCAAGGGATCAAAAATTGGCTTTGGCATAAAATTTGCGATCTTGTTGTATTTTTTTGCCACATTTCTGACTACATCCTTATAAATCTGAACGTTGTCTGCGGATTGAGTCAAGTAATCATGCATAAAATTGATTTCAATTTGGCCACTACTAGCTACTTCGTGATTCATATTTGTGACGTTGATATCATAATATTGTTTCAATATATTAGCTACTTCAAACCTAAATTCAATCAATGAGTCTTGAAAAGTAGGAACATCGTACCCGGATTTTTTACGAATAGGATATTTCCCAATTCCATATTGTTCCGAAGATAGGATTGAAACATCTCTTGCACGATTCCGACTGTTTACATTATTACTTGCATGACTATTCTTTTCCATATCAAATATTATTTGATCAAATATAAAGCATTCAACTTCAGCTCCTATTTGACACGATATTTGACTCACTGCAAGGTGATCCTCCAGAGTTTGTGAAACACTTCGTGGATCTTTTTGAGATCTACCTTGATCAAACCCATTGTAAACATCTGCAATAACAGTCATTATTTCATAGCTTGACAATGGTATTTTTCTTAATGTTTTTCTATCAGGAAACAACATCATATCAGATTCATCTATAGTTGAAAAACCATTTACTGAAGAACCATCCAGCCCTATCCCCTTTCTAAAAACATCTTGAATCAAATCTTTATCAATTTGAATATATTTTGCTAGAAACTTGCCTATGAGATCAGTATATCTTATTTGCATAAAGTCTCGTTCGGCAGACTCATCAGTAATTCTTCCAGTCATAGCAGCATCATTCAAAAAACTTCTCCCTCAATAACCATAATACTTTATAGGATAAATAATTTTATGAAATTATTTACTACAGAAAATAGACAAATTTATTTTCATTAATTATTTCAATAGTAGAATGTAATAGTGCTAATTAACTTTGTTCTACCAAAAGTAAGACAAGGGATATTTACAAGGAAAACACAGACCTAATATGGATATGGAGATAAATTGTTCCACGGATGACAACAACCAAATGGAATTACCATCAGTAATGGCTCTTTGTCGTCAAATCAATCATCTTGTATAAATTAGACTTTGAAACAGATCGTCATTTCTACACACACAGAATCACTGACAAAAGAAAGGTCAATTTGAGTAACTGGATGTTCATTTACTAGTATTTATGGAAAAATACGTTCTCCTGTATGCCTATCAATTATGAAAATCGCCTTAGTAGGACAAGTTTTTGCTGCATCGAGTATAGTTTCAAAAGCTTCGGCTGTTTCTGAAATAACTATCGCTTTTGGATTTATTCGTCTGTTCTTCTCTACTACAAAAACCTTTGGAGCAAGTGTTTCACAACTCCCGAATGCTAAGCAAAGTGATGGCTCGACAATTATGCGATACCTACTTTCTAGGAAAACATTGTCTTTCCCTAAAGGTACAGCCTCATCTTCCATATTCAATGTCCTTTCAAAATTTGGGTCGACCATATTCTGATAACTTCCAGTCTGACCGTCCAAGTCATCTGAGATAGTATGTTCCTGCCAACTATTCTGATTAGAAGGTGAATTTCCTTCTTGATTATCATCAGAATGTTCTATTTTTCTTTGACGCTCTTCAACCAGATATTCATCGTATTGTTGCCTTTTTCCTGGGTCCGATAGAATTTCAAATGCGATATTAATATTCTTCATTATATCTTCAGAAACCGCTGAATTCCTGTCAGGATGATATCTCCTTGCAAGTCGTCTAAATGCACTTTTTATCTCCCGCTGATTGGCATATCTTGATACCTCCAGGACCTCGTAATAATTAGCAGCCTCCAATCAGTTTTTCTAAGTAATGTATCTTCTCAATTTTATATATACATACTTGATATTTTTTGCAGGTTCTAACACGGTTATCAACAGGTTAGATGAAAATAAGACATGGATAGTAACAATGAGATAGAGTCGTTATAGCTTGACTCATTTAGATAGCAAACAAATACCGGTTGTGATACATGCTTTCATATAGTACGGTATTAACAATTTATCCAATTATTTTGATTATAATCAATTTATCACTATCAACCAACGTAACTAGACTATTAGAATGGCCCACGGGAGAAACTAAGAGATCAAGTTAGAATTTTATATAGAATATAAGTGAATGAAAATAAAAATGATTTCAGTCTTTATGGATCCTTTATGTTCGACCCTTATTGTAGAGTTTGTCATAAGATCCCTGGATCATATCTAATTCCTTTGGTAGAGAAACAAATTCGATTTTCTTGGTCTTAATTATATTATTGCAAGCACTAGAATATTGCAATATTGGAAATAGCTTTAGACAATTATATCAAAAATGCAGCAAGAAGCAGACTACAATTGTCACCATCATACAAAAACGCGCTCTGTGAAGTTTATCATACTATTTCTTTACAAAAGGATATTTAATTCTCCAATTTAATTAGATAATTCAGATCAGATATTCTATATTTTAGGCTGTAAATACAGATGCATCAAGATGATAGAATTATGAATAGATTAAGAGGCAATTTTGACCAAGATCATACAAATTCAATCTGACTTCTAATCTCTTATCAAACAAAAGATTATTCAATACCATTTGCTCATATATTTATGAAACCGAACTATGACAAAATACGGAAGCTCGAGCAGACACCGAAGGGGAGTACTATCACGCCTCGTAGGTTACATAATGATAGACGTGGTCATCCCCTTTGTTTTAAAGAGAATTCAGCATCGTATTATAAAAGAACAAATGTCAAGATGTAACCGCTGCAATAGAAAAATGGATATGATAAAAAAGAACGAATACTATTGTAAAGATTGTAAGATTATTAGGATCGATGATGGGGACATATAGACAATAGGTGTAAACATACTTTTGCGCCTGATTTAAAAAAGGTTATTACATAGAGTCGCTAGTTATGCAGTTATAGTTTTTTAAAAGTCCCTTCTATTTTAATTATCTACAAAATATTAAGATTTTATCGCATAAGTAAGGCAAACGAATAGACAATAGAAGAAGAAAATAGGGAATAATAACAACAGTAGACTTTGTTTCTACGACACTGATGTTGTCGTTCGAGACTTTAAATCATAATTTACATTAAACATTGTTATTATATCTCTGAAGTTTTCAGTTTGTGAAAATCTACAAAGTGTAATCCAGTTTCCCCGGAGGCGCAATTTGATTTCACATATGCCATTTAAAGGGATTGGAGCAGTTTCAACATCAAACCGCCGTCTTAACTTTTCTTCTAATTTGGTCCTTATCGGATCCTCAGCCAATATCAAAATTTTTTGCATGTTAATATTTTAGAAATTGTTAAAGGTAGAATAAATCATAGATCGATATAAAAAAATTCCTGTAGGAGTTTCTTTGAAATGATGCAAAGTAATGAAGCTTGATTCTAAATCCGAAGGCAATTAAACAATATGAATCAAGTCTCTATAAATAATTTCCTAAGATAAACAAAAGAAGTAGAGAGGATATGACGATTTAATTCTAGGTTTGTAAATTACCTCTTTCAACTTGTAAGGATACTGAGACGATATAGATTCTAACGAGATAAAGATCGTAAATATGAATGGGGCATTACATATTAGAAAGTCCCCAAAACGAGGAAAGATATAGACTTTTGATAAAGATATCATTTTCAGATAACATTAATCTAAAAACCTCAAAGAAGAAATATTGAGGGGTTGAGATCAACTTACACGTCAGATTCATACTTTTCTGTCAAGATAAGTAGTCCTTCGTTACTGGAACAGGTGGCAACATGTCCTATTCTTTAATATTTTTAATGTACACAGTACATGATATCCAAGAACGGTTATAAGTATCACTATGTGCTAAAATTACGTTTAAATCGTACTTTGTTTTTACAAAACTATGGCTTCTAAAGCTGACGATACAAATAAGTCATCTAATACCGCTACTCTAAAAGTAGCTGAAGCAGAACAAAGAGATGTTGGACGAAAAATAGCCCGGATAGATCCCGATATTGCCGAAGCATTAAATGTTGTTAGCGGTGATGCGCTAGAATTATCATCGATTGGTAGGAAGACTACTGTTTTAAGTTGGCCGGCCAAGGAGAGTGACCGAGGCAAAGGATTGATCCGTATGGACGGTTTTATCCGAAATAGGCTTGATGTAGGTATCAATGATTTAGTTGAAATCAAAGTTGTAGAATCAAAAATTGCAAAAGATATAACATTTGCTCCTACTGAACCCCTACGAATTATGGGTGCAGAGGAATACCTCGCAGAATATCTAAATGGAACTTTGATGACTAAAGGCGATACAGTCCCTATTAGTGTAATGGGTAGAAGAATAGATCTGGTTGTGATCTCTACACACCCATCAGGTCCAGTCATAATTAATGATACGACGGATATAGTAGTTTCGGAAGAATCTTCAAAAGCGGTTCAGATCACCCAAGAGGGTACTACTGCATCAATCACCTATGAGGATATAGGCGGATTGGGAGATGCGGTAGCAAGGGTTAGAGAGATGATAGAGCTACCTTTGAGACATCCAGAGTTATTTAAGAGACTGGGTGTAGAAGCACCAAAGGGAGTGTTATTACACGGTCCACCAGGCACTGGTAAAACATTATTGGCAAAGGCTGTAGCAAACGAAACAAATTCCAATTTCTTTACAATTGGAGGACCGGAAATAATGAGTAAGTACCACGGTGAATCTGAAGAAAGACTCCGCAATGTATTTCAGGAGGCTGAAAAGAATGCACCTTCTATAATATTTATCGACGAAATTGACTCAATAGCTCCCAAACGAGAAGAAGTTAGCGGTGAAGTCGAAAGGAGGATAGTGGCTCAACTCTTATCTTTAATGGATGGAATGAAATCAAGAGGCAAAGTAGTCGTAATAGCTGCTACAAATAGAGTAGATGCCATTGATCCGGCATTAAGAAGACCAGGCAGGTTTGATAGGGAAATCGAAATTGGAGTTCCAAACAGAGACGGGCGGTTGGAGGTATTGCAAATACACACAAGGGGAATGCCATTAGATAAGGACGTTGATTTACAAAGACTAGCTGATATCTCTCATGGTTATGTTGGAGCGGATTTGCAGGCACTTGCTAAGGAGGCAGCAATGCGCGCCCTTAGAAGGGTTCTACCCGATATGAATCTATCTAGCGAAAGCATTCCACTTGATACTTTAAGAAAGATCATAGTTAGAATGCAGGATTTTATGGATGTGATTAAGGAAACAGAACCCTCAGCCATGAGAGAGGTGTTTGTAGAAGTACCTGATATAAAATGGGAAGATATAGGTGGTCTTTCCACCATAAAACAGGAGCTTCAGGAAGCTGTTGAATGGCCATTAAAATATTTGGGAGTTTTTACATATGCAGATGCCACCCCTCCTAAAGGGATATTGTTATACGGTCCACCAGGCACTGGTAAAACATTAATGGCAAAAGCTGCAGCAAACGAAAGTGAAGCAAATTTCATAAGTATAAAGGGGCCAGAACTACTTAGCAAGTGGGTAGGTGAATCAGAAAAAGGAGTAAGAGAGGTATTCAGGAAAGCCAGACAAGCTGCTCCATGTATAATTTTCTTTGATGAACTGGATGCCATAGCTCCGACTAGAGGTGGAGATCATGGAGATTCCCATGTAACAGAGAGAGTAATTAGTCAATTTCTGACCGAGATGGACGGCCTTGAAATACTAACGAATGTTGTAGTAATTGGAGCCACCAATAGACCAGACATAATAGACCCAGCATTATTGAGACCAGGAAGATTTGATAGAATTCTTTATGTACCTCCTCCTGATCGGGAATCCAGACTTCAAATTATAAAGATTCATACAAAAAAGAAGCCGTTAGCTGAAGATGTCAATATTGAAGATTTAGCTGATAAAACTGATGGTTATACAGGAGCTGATATAGCTTCATTATCATCTGCAGCAGTCATGTTGGCATTAAGAGAACATATAACAAAGTATCCAGATTCCAAGGAGGCAGAAAAGCAAGCAAAGGATTTAAAAATAAATATGAAGCATTTCGATGATGCCATGAAAAAAATAAGACCTTTGTCAAAGCAGGAAGTTGACATGTATAAAAACGTAGCAAACAAATTTGGAAAAGTAGAATTATAGTCTACCGAGTTTAATAAAAAAATTCTTTATTCTTATTTGTAATAGCTATATCGCGAATCCTGATAAACTCATTATCTGAAAAATAAGCCGAAAGAAGATACCAAGCGTTCCTTAATTATTGTAATGTTGGCTCCAGTCCTTATGACTAAAAGTCAAATGAGCATATTATAGACTGATTCTAATTCGAAATTCTCCTTGATGTAATATGTAGCTTCGATGAACAAATTATCGAAGCATGGATGACTCCATTTCCATCAATTTCTGAACTCTCTTTTCAATTGGTGGATGAGTCGAAAAAAGTTGCGTAAGAGTGTCACCTGAAATTGCTGGGACTATGAAAAAGGCATTGTAGCCCTCTACGTGTTTTAATTCCTTTGATGACACTTTATGCATGGTACCACTAATTTTCAATAAGGCATTAGCCAAACTGGCTGGCCTTCTGGTCATTTGGGCAGCTCCCCTATCTGCAGAATATTCTCTATAACGCGAGATCGCCCTAATTATTAGAAAACTTACTATCCAAGTTACTAATGAAACAACAATTATGATTACGATAGAACTTCCATTATTTCGATCCCTTCCGGCACCATATATTCCTCCAAAAAATCCAAATTGCATCATTTGCCATGCAATGGTTGAAAACAAACTAGCGAGCGTTATTACCATTACATCCCGATTTTTTATGTGTGTTATTTCGTGTGCTAAAACTCCTTCTAATTCATCTTGATCTAAGATTTCTAACAGTCCAGTAGTAACAGCAACAACAGAACTCCGGTGACCTTTGCCTGTTGCAAACGCATTAGGAATTCGGCTGTTTACTACAGCAATCTTGGGCTTAGGAAAATTATTGTTAGAGACTATGTTTTCAACCGTAGAATGTAAGCTTTCATATTGTTCCTTGGTAACTATTTTTGCTCCAGTACTCCATAAAACAATTTTATCCGAAAAAAACCACTGTCCCAAAATAAAACCTGCTGAAATTATCATGATTGGAAAAAAGCCCAGACCAAAATATGCTAAAACCGTGATAAAAACGATGTATAAAAATGCCAATATACCTAAGCAAATAACTATTCTTATCGTTATACCAATATCCCTTTTCCGCCAAGAACTCTCCATTTCCCTATTCTTATTAGGATAATTTGCTATTTAATCATGATATTTTTGTCCCATTGCTTTGACCCATAAGAAAATGTATAAAAAATACAGTGTTAGATTTTCCAAAACTATATAGTTAAATGAAAATCCTTCATGTAATAAAATTACAAATCACTTATGATTATTGGAAAAATTCATCTTGACTATATGTTGGTTCCTCCCAGAAAATCCAGAATTCCCCTCTCGGGTATCTGATATTAATTATTGATCCATGTCTCCTTAGACTCCTCAGGATATGGAAATTCAAGGAACCTTGCTGTCTCTTTGCCAACCTGTACCCCAAAAAAATGGCTTACAAGGTATAAGGATAACCTTATGCCTGAAGCAACGCCTGCAGAAGTAAATGTAGTTCCATCTATTGTAAAAATTACATCTTTTTGTATTTGTGCCTTGGGTGCAGAGTCACGTAGAAAATTAAATGTTCTCCAGTGAGTAGTGGCTTTTTTTCCATCCAAAAGTCCTGCTTTTCCAATTAAACTCGATCCTGTACATACTGATGCGGTCAATGTGGATTTTTTAGATAGTTTTGATATCTTTTGGAGCAGTACAAGGTTATTTACCTCTCTACGCGTACCCCATCCGCCCGGTATAATAAATAAATCTAATGTTGGACAATCATCAAATGTAAAATCTGGAGTTAGCTTTAATCCTCCTATTGCAATGACAGGTGTTCTTGATTCCGATAATAGCACAACTCGAAATGGTGATGAGGTTTCATATCTCTTGTTTTCATCCAGACGAGTCATCGAAAAAACTTCAAATGGACCAGCAACATCTAAAACTTCTACGTCATTAAATATTAGAATTCCTACAGTCTTTGTGCTAGAAATTTTTTTTTCCTTTGCAGATGCCATATCTAAATATAAAAGATTGTCACCTTTATTTTTCACTATAGATTTTGAGATTTCTATAAATTACCAGAGATCAGACTTGATTATTAAAATATGGTATAGGACATCATGTTCGATTAGAGGCACTGTTAACTTAACGTGGTATTTTCTTATTGTGTTGCTATGCTAATAGATTCAACCAGTTTTATACGTGAAAAACTTTGTGTAGGTTTACAATATTCTAACGATTCTAGATTAATAGACGGCCACATTGGTAAAGAATTGAAATGTATGCTTTCTTGTGAAACAATTCAAGGGTTACAGGCAGGTGAAGGAATCAAATAGGCTTTATTATAGACCATTATTCCCAAGATCATTTGACAGAGCAATCCATTGAACTGCTGCTAACCGATCATTATAATGTATTCAGATATTATGTACAGAGATATTATGAAATTTTTTGTCTGAAATTTAGAATTCCATTACCAATTGTTTAAGGATGAATAGAATGTATTATTATTTTAATTTCTGAAAAAACATTTCGTTTAGTTCTAAAGAATTCGCATGCATTTGCTTTAGAGACGATGCAGCCAATTTGGTAAATTTTTATTTATAAAAGATTGTGGGTATTATATACTTAAGGGAAATTAATTAAACAAATGTGTCTCAAGTGACACAGGTTCATTTAATTTAGATAAACAAAACTTTTCTAATAGGTTAAAAAGATAACTCATTCATATGAACGTGCAAATATATTATTTAATATATAAATGAACGAAGTTATAAAAGAAAAGGTAAGAATCCAAGAATAAATGAAAATTCTTTTAAAACGTTAAATAAAAATTAACCAAATAAATTACCTAGTATTTCTTCTATTGGATATCTCATTTCTATCTCTCTATCTTGCTTTTTTGATTACTAGAAAATGTCAAACTACATTCTTGTTATTAAAATCAATTGCACATCTTACCTTCTTTTTAGAGTCAATAATTCTTGCAGTGCAGCCAAAATTGCAACACGCTACCACACGATGCTACCACACGATGCTACCACGTACCAACACTACACAATATACTACACTCTTTCACCTTCGGGAATTAGTGTATATCTACCCATGGGTATTCAATTAGTAGCAAGTTTTGATAATCAAAATATCTACAGCTGTATTATCAGAAAGTTCATACCAATTTATTGTCATGTATTTATTGGTACTTTCTTGGATCATCAACCAGAAGAGTATCCAAAAATGTTTTTCTTACACAAGGTAAAGATAAGCCATGTTGCAATCTAAAACGGGATTCAAAGAGATAAACCCAAGAAAAGTGCTAGAGGAGGGAAATGAATATCTTAATTCATAATCTATGAAACCATTGTAAAAGATTTGTTCAACCTCTCGTATATTTTGATAGCCATCGAACTTGAAACCAGAGATTCTCGCACTTTTTTAGATAATAAATCCAAGGGAACAAACATGTTTGTTGCTGAGAGCTTCACCTCAGATGTAATAAAAAATTCATGGAAAACATCCAGTTTCCACAGATAGTGGCAAATGGTATTTAAAATCCCAAGTTGCTACACGTCGATCGCCATCTCCACTCTTCTCTTGAGAAAAGTCTGATAGAGGGACTGTGCACTATATCAATGATTGAACTTAAAGTTTTGATAATTATTCACCATGCACTATAAAGAATTGTAAACTAAAGCACATACAAAACTAACTGAATCTATTTGTCAATTATTATAACCAAG
>DATEIH010000042.1:0-7246 GCA_035279165.1 Candidatus Nitrosocosmicus sp.
CGTTGTTCCATTCATGCACGTCGGAACTTACCCGACAAGGCATTTGGCTACCTTAAGAGAGTCAGAGTTACTCCCGGCGTTTAGCGGCCCTTAGCCCAGTTGAACCCAGGTTTTAGGTACCGCCACTGGCCAGGATACAGAAGAACTTTAGTACCACGCCGTCGTTTTCTTAGATGCTCCGTATCTACTATCAACAAAATATTAATACAAATTTTATTACTAGTTCGATAAAAATTGATATTTATTTTATTAATAGATTAACTACATCAATATATTCTAAAGATGCTGAATTTTTCCTAGAATTGAAAGTGAATGGCAAATAAAATACTGATTGAAATAAACCACATTACATTACTTTATTTATTTAATTTCTCTCATCTACAATTTAAAAACATATAAAAGATTCTGAGAAGGGACAATAAATTACATATGAAATATGAAGACTATGCGGATTTGTATAAGAGTAAAACATTTGAATCCATGAATTTGTATTTCAAATCCAGGGATATTTTTCCCGGAGGAATTAATCATAATATCCGATACTTTAAACCCTATCCTTTTTTTACCATTAAATCACATGGTAAATATTTATTTGATATTGACGGAAACAGGTATTTGGATTTTTGGAATGGACACTGGGCCCTTATCCTAGGACACTCCCCAAAGATAATAACATCAAAATTAAAAAAGCAAATTGGCAAAGGTACTCTCTATGGAACCGCAAATAAAGCAAGTTGGAAACTCGGTAACGAGATTCATAAGGCTATCCCACTTGCAGAGAATTTGAGATTCTGTAGTACTGGATCAGAAGCGACAATGTATGCAATTCGTTTAGCTAGAGCTTCTACGGGTAAGAGAGTGATTGCAAAAGTAGAAGGAGGGTGGCATGGTTTTAACACTAACCTCTTACAATCCGTGAATTATCCTTATGAGGCAGATGAAGGGATGGGACTAATTGAAGACGAAGGTCATTTTATTGAATCATTACAATTTAATGATTTAGACAGATCCATTAAGGTTTTAGAGTCTATTAAGGACGACCTTGCAGCGATCATTGTAGAACCGATTTTGGGTGGAGCAGGATGTATCACTCCTCAGGATGGATATCTACTTGGATTACAAGAATTTGCAAAAAGGAACGGGAGTCTCTTCATTCTAGATGAAATAGTTACCGGTTTCAGATTTTCCTTTGATGGTGCAATGAATTTGTTCAAATTAGACCCAGACCTTTTTACTTTAGGAAAAATCATTGGTGGAGGACTACCCATCGGAGCAGTCTGCGGAAAAAAAGAGATAATGAAATTGGCAGACGCAACTTTGGATAACAACAAATCTTCATATTGCTCGATCGGCGGTGGTACTTTTTCAGCAAATCCATTGACTATGAAAGCTGGCTATCATACTTTAAAGGAACTACGAAAAAATCCTGGAATCTATGAGAAAATCAATAGTCTTGGAGAAGTCGCAAGAAGAGAATTGTCAAAATTATTCGTTGAACTAGGAATAAGAGTCCAAGTTACAGGAATAGGTTCTTTGTTCATGGTTCATTTCCTGAATGAAAGAATAGACAGGATAGAAAATGCTATTGATGCGGCACTAGGTGACAGAGAACTCTTAGTTAATTATAATCTTGCTTTAATGGCTAAACATGATATTTTTTTCTTGCCCGGGAAGATGGGAGCATTTTCTAATGCAAATGATAAGAAAGACGTAATCAGTCTTGTTGAATCGACCAGAAGGATTTTTGAACAAAACAAACAGCAACGAGGATGACTGATGATGTTATAATACCAACTATCAAATCTCCACCCTAATTTTCTCTCCACAAAGCTTTTTTCTTCGCCACTAATATGAAAAAAATGAAATATACGAATTGGACAAACAGTCCTAAAGAAATTGTCCAACCCTGAGGTACCGGAAAACCCATTGAATATTGCAACATCAATGAGGCATGGGTAGTGGGAACCAAATATGCTATATATTGTAGGTCTAAAGGTAATTTTTCTATTGAATAAAAAACTGGTGGTATTATAGCAATAATAACATTTACAAAAGAAATTAGCTGAGTGGCATTTCGCATATGGAGCATATGAGAAGACAAAAAAAACCCTATGGAAGACATAGTACCCCAAATCAGAAATACATTTAACAATAGCAATGGGAGGAAAGTTAAAGAAACTGAAAAATATAATGCAAGTGAAAGCAAAACCATCAGCGCTGGCAGCCCGTACATTAACTGTGATAATGCCAATCCCAGCATGTATGTTAATGAAGAAACTGGAGAGGCAACAAATACATCTTGCATTTTATATTCAATTTTGTAAAATGAAATATCCTGACCTAATGCTAATCCGTATCCTACTAGTGCCATGACCAGACTCCCGGCGACGGCAAATTGTACATACTCACCACTGCTCACTACAAATAATATAAACAACAATGAAAATGGAGAAATGGCAGTGAACACTAGTGATAGCGGATTTCTTCTCAGCCAAAGGAATCCCGTCATATATGCGATAATAAAGATTTGTTTAGTCACTACATAGCAATTATTAACAATATTCATGACTAAAATACGTTTTCTGTTTGGAGAGATATATATCAACAAATGAAAACTCGCAAAGGTTTTAAACAGGTTGTAAGGGAAAAGGTATATTTCCCAATTCAATTTAACCAAGAAGTGAGATTGGGATCTATTTTAACAAACAGAACAATAGATGGTGCATCAATTTCCATTTCCTTAAAACCACAATTAATAGACCGTATTAAGCTTTTAGGAGGAACTCAAACGCCTTCTAATAAAGAGATTAGAAATAAACCTGGATATGTAACAGATAATGAACCTGAAAATAGAGTGAATCAGCCAAAACCAAGTTTCTGGATCGAAGGATACGGCTGTTCAGCTAATTTTGCTGATTTAGAAATGATGGCTGGACAGCTAAGACTTCAAGGGTTCAAATTGGCCGAGAATCCAGAGAACTCTAATATTAATTTGATAGTAACCTGCTCGGTAAAAAATTCTACCGAACATAAAATGATACATCGAATTAAGTATCTGACTAATACGAATAAGCCTTTGATAATAGCAGGTTGCTTACCAGCGGCTGATGAGAGTTTAGTAAAATCTGTCAATTCTCGTGCGAGCATAATTGGACCAAATTCTATTGATAAGATAGTCGAGGTCGCGCATGCAGCAATGAGTGGAAAAACTGTCTCAAGTTTAAAGGATTCAAATATAGATAAAATAAATTTACCCAAGCTCCCGATGAGTGCTATAATTAGTATCATAGAAATCTCGACTGGGTGTTTAAGCGAATGTACCTTTTGTCAAACAAAGCTTGCAAAAGGGGACCTAAGGAGCTATAGGATTGGTGAAATAGTCAAACAGATAAGGGAAGATATAGCTCTTGGGAGTAAGGAAATTTGGCTTACATCTACAGATAATGGATGTTATGGATTGGACATTGGAACTAATCTAATAAATTTGTTAAGAAGCTGCGAAAAAATGGAACAAGAATTTAAGATAAGACTTGGCATGATGAATCCAATGTATCTGAATAGAATGATAAACGATTTATCGATACTTTATTCGCAAAGTAACAAGCTTTTTAAGTTTATCCATATTCCCATTCAAAGCGGGAGTGAAAGAATCTTAAGGAAAATGAAAAGGGGACACACGGTTGATACCACCAAACACCTTATCACAAAATTGAAAGACAAGGTTCCAGAAATTACAATTGCAACAGATATTATTACTGGATTCCCAACAGAAACTGATGAGGATTTTGAACAAACTCTAGATTTAGTATCTTTTATAGAACCCGATGTAGTTAATTCTACAAAATTCAGTTCTAGGCCTGGAACTGCAGCTTCGAAATTAAGAAGGGTCGATGATGACATAATATCATCTAGATCGGAAAAATTGCATATTTTAATTAAAACAATAGCAAATAAGAGAAATTCCATGTGGGTAAACTGGGAAGGTGATGTCATCATCAACGAGATCGAAAACGGAAGGCTGAAGGGTAGAAATGATTATTACAAATCAATAATTCTAGAAAGACACCCTGATGAGTCATTTTTGAAAAAGAAGAGCCAAACTAACCATCAGTTGAGAACCCAGGAATCAAAGGACTTTCAAAAAAACAAAGCTCAAAAAGAAGAAAATACCGTTATCAAAACTGGCCCTTATAAGAATAGCATGCTATATTTTAACAATCCTTTCATGGGCGCAAAGATCAGAGTCAAGGTAATATCATATTCAAATCATGTCTTAAACGCGATTCCAGTTTAGTGTTAGATACAACGGACTACACAACACTTTTATCTATCAACTAAGGTTTGTTAATGACGATTGAAAATTGCTAATACTTTGAATACGTGCATTATTGGTGTTGGGAATGCAGGGATAAAGATAACAACTGAAGTATTAGAAAGAGTAAATGTAGATTATCTTTTTTTAGAAAATAAAGCCTCGGCCTGTACTAATTATAAAAATAAAATTGTAATAAGCGTTCCATCCATAATTAATCCAACTTTAGACCAGATTAGAAAAACATTATTGGAATCATCCAAAGATATTTTATCAAAGGTTAACCAATACCAATCTATTATCATTGTTGGAAACTTGGCTTCAAAATTTGGATCAGCAGTATTGCCGGTTCTATCTCAAATGCTAAAGAGCAAGACAGGTAGGGAGATAATATGCTTGACTATACTTCCTTTTGGATTTGAGAAAGAAAAGTTATTTCGATGCGGAGTATCCCTTTCTTTTTTATGTGAATTCGTCAACAGTGTTATAGTAATTGATAACAATGCAATAATAAGAAACGATTATGATATCTCTGTACAACAATGCTACAGAATTACAAATACAGCAGTTGTCGATATAATAGTTCAATCAATAATCAAGAGTTTTCCAGAAAAATTGAATTTTCTTGTCTCTAATAAATCAACAAATGGTATAGAAAATGCCTTTATAGAAACAATGGCTCAGCTTACAGAAAAAATAGATATTAATAGTATACAAAAATGTTCTCTCTATTTGTACCAACCCACCGAAAGCATTTCAATGATGAAAAATATGATAGAAACAGCTAACAATTTGTTTTCAGAAGCCGAACAAGACATAAACATACTCGAAGAAGGGAATGATATTACTAAATGCCATATCTTGGTTAAAACAAATAAGGACATAATTTCAGGGTACGATCCGCTGAACTTTGTTATTCCGAAGAAAAATATTTTAGATTTTGAACCTGAAATAGCGATGGAGGATATTCAGTTACCTTATTTTAAAGATATTGAATCAGGATTTGCTTTAGCGATCAAAAAACCATATAATTGATTTTGATAATTTAAAAAGGAAATAAATCGAACTGTAAGACCACTACTTTGTCTTTTATTTATTATGCAGTTAACAAATTTAAAAATAGTAATTTATTTGAACCATGTTAAAAATTTAAATTAAGTAACTTTTATTTTGTTTTTTCTGCTATGCCCTCTTCAGTCACATTAGTATCATCTTCAACTTCAATCTTCTCCGATGTTTCTGTTTTAGGTTGAGAATCTGATTCTATGACGATGTCCTCGTATAGAGATACTATAACTTGATCATCTTCATCTTTCACAATTCTAACTCTCACCTTTCTGGGAGGATTAGTTTTGCCTCTTTCCCAAATGTATCGGTTCAGCTCTTGATCAATCTTAATTTGCGAGCTGTTCATGTGCTTTATGGCGAATTCTTTAATCATGTTAACTACTCTATCGGTCCTCTTATGCTTTGGTGTTAACCATGCTTTACTGAAATTTATTGTATATATTCTTGCTAGTGTATCCTCAACTGTTGACATTTTGTATTATCTCCCTCTTTATCCTATATTCACATCTGATCTGCGCCATGACCTTCTTTTTGGATTTGTTCTAACATGTCGGTGAGTCCGAATAATGATCCAGGCTGGCACCGGTCTATTTTGCTTGATTTTTTTCAATAGTCTTATTTTTCTAGTCGTACTTTTGCGGGCAGCCATGATATCTTCTTTTACAATACTACCTATTTTTAAGTGTTAACATATCATGTAGGCTGTATCGCGAAATTCTATTGCCTTCTTAATAATTTATTGTATTGGCAAGTAATTGACTTTTGAAAAGTATTTACATGCTTGTAGTAAGCGAAAATCAAAATTGTTGTCGTTGTAAATAGTGAAGTGGAATTTAGATCATAGATACTTTAGATAAGAAATTCATCTTATTGACAGTAAAAATAAAATACTGGTAATCTAAAATAGAATAAGCTATTGAATTGTAACCAGTAGATTGACTAAAATCGCCGATCAGTTTATCCTCCTTAATGTTTCATATTCGAACTATTATCCCACCAAAGGCCATTGACGCCAGAAATATAACCTCAAACAAGGATAAAAACTCCTTTTCTTGATTTACTTGAATTCATCAAGCCAGAATAACAATTTAATTGCCAATTGCTAGCTTGTTTGGATATGTATGTCTGTGAAACTTGCTTTAATTTTCTTAAGTCAATTTATTCAGTCAAGCAATTAAAAAAAATCCACGTAATATCAAAAGATGAAGCTCCAAGATTGCAATGTCTCTGTAGCCACCATAATAAATTGGTTGACGGCTTCAAATCATAGTAAAAATTCAATGTTGACCGTTCATTATGGCATCAGAATCGACAGAGTCTCCAACACTCACGCCATATTTATTTGTAAAATTGGAGACAACTTCTAATACATACATTGAATTATCATTTGGAGCATAAGAAGGACACGGAAGCAACAATACACATGGCTGGAGATTTTTTTCTATATGAACGATTTGTCCAGTTGAGTTAATCCAAATAATGTCAATAGGAAATTTCATGTCCTTCATCCAAAATGAATATTTTTGAGGTGAGTCAAAAACGAATAGCATTCCTTCGTTTTCATTAAGATTATCTTTAATTGCTAATCCTTTAGACTGAGAATCAGGAGTCGTTGAAAGAATAGCCATGATTTTAGCTCCCCCAACCGACACCAAAGCTGTTTGATTTTGTTCTTGTTGTTGTCCTTGGATATTTTCGATTTCTTTATAGGTTAATGAGGATAATAAAACTAAAAAAAGAACTAGACATAGAAAACCAGGAGAAATGTTTTTCTTCATTTGTATCGATCTATATATCAATTATACAATTTAAACAATACATTTTTTATAATAAGATAATTGAATATAAATATGGAATGCAATTGTA
>DATEIH010000043.1:0-2483 GCA_035279165.1 Candidatus Nitrosocosmicus sp.
TTTTTGTTTGTCATTTGATACAGTAGATATTGCTTTGGTGTAAGCGTCAATACTACCTCGATGCAGTGAAAAATTGACTTCAACGAGATTATTATAACCAGAATGTCTACACAGGTATTTAGTAGTTTCAATGGCTCTAAGTGCTGAGGAGGTTATGATTGTATCCGGAAGTGTATTCGTTTTTTTTAAGTGTTCTCCCATTTTGATGGCCTCTCTTTTGCCTCTATTGTTTAGTGGTCTGTCATGATCATCCACTTTTTTGTCCTTCCAACTAGATTTTGCATGTCTGAGTATTAACAAAACTTTGTAAGTATTTTCATCTTCGTTGACACGCATTAAAACATTATGGCTAACATACTAAAAAAGTATCCTATTCCTTGTACGTCGTCCCTCAATTACCATGTGACAGATCAACTACTCTCTATCTTTATTATTTCTTATTGTATATGGCATGTGCTAAGTACAAAGTCGTTGATAAATAACCCAGGAATGCAAATTAATTTAGGAATGAATTAGAAAACAAAAAAAGATAGTGTATTGTTACGCTTAATTTTGTCCGGCAGCATTATTTCCTTCATTGTTATTGACTTCGAGGGCGACTTTGTAACACGATAGGACAGTATCATCTTCTGATTCACAATATCCTGTATGATTGGAGAAAGATAATTGACCAAAAGATTGAATAGAATTGTTCTCTTTTGTAGCACTCACATTATGTGTGAGGGTAGTCATTATCAAGCTAATCGATAAATATTACTATAACAAGTAACAATAATAAGATATGATCTAAATATGATTCATATAGATAATGTAGTAAAGAAATAAAAATTCAACCAACAAATACAAAACGCCAACCGCATTTACAGCATATAATAAGCTCCCTATCGAACTCGATAAGGGGTAGGATAAAGATTCAGTCATGAACCACTCCCAAAAATCTTTATCCTATCTTTTTTATTGTAGTTAATGAAGATATTGAATGATCAAATAGAAAACATGAATTATAATAAGCTAACACCAAATGAGAAGAGAATAATTGTAGATAAAGTGACAGAACCTCCATTTCTCGGTAAGTATGACAACTTTTATGAGGATGGAACGTTTATCTGCAGAAGATGTAATAGTCCACTCTTTTCATCCAAAAGCAAGTTTGATGCAGGATGTGGATGGCCAAGCTTTGATGACAGCTTCCAGAATGCAATTAAACGTGTAGCTGATCATGATGGAATAAGGACAGAAATACAATGTACAAACTGTGGTGCACATTTAGGACATGAATTTCTCGGAGAACATTTGACAGATAAAAATACACGGGAATGCGTCAATTCGTTATCTATATACTTTATTCCAATGGGAAAAGAATTGCCAAAAGTAATTCATAAAGAATAATAAGTAAATCCTGACAGTAATCATCGACAGTCCTAGAACATGGTTGGTCAAATAGTCTTATGGACAGAAATTCATGAAAGGTTGAAATTCAATGGAAATCTTTTAGCAACCGATTACCATATTGTTAAACGGGTGCTTCATTGGTGAAATATTCTCATCCAAATGTAAATGCAAAAGCTTGAAATCCATTTCCCTTAACATCTATTACCAGTGAATGAAAATCATCATCATATGATTGATGATTTACTATATTAAATAGTCTTGGAAAGTCAATTACAAATTTAGAATCGTTTTTTGTATCTACACCTCTGGAATTATTTGATAACAAAGGACCGTCCACATGAACTATTCCTTCACCCTTACCACCCGCTACCAGGTTTACAGCCTTAGCAGAATAGATCAAGATAATACGACCACTTTCACTTTGTAACTCCACATTATCATGATTGGATTTCCAATCTCCTTCAAGATATATTGTATTAGGTTTGAGTGATCCATTCAATAATGGTATTGTATATGTTACATTTTCTCCATGATGAACTCCGGAATTTCCTAATGATGAACCTGATGATTGATTTCCAAAATAAAGCTCTGGTGTTTTAATTTTTGAGAAATCAACTGGCTGTTCAAGAAAACTACTAATATCGTTTGTAGAATTCGATGCAGTTCTGTTCTCATATGGAAATGTCGTATTTTGGTCCACATTTTCTATTCCATTGTTACCATTTCTTTCAGCTAGGAGCGATTGAATTACCTTTTCTGTTTGATTATAGTCGCCCTCGCCTATTTTATCATACCTAATGATACCTTGATCATCAACAAGATATATTCTTGGCCAATAGTTATTTCCATAGGCATTCCAGATTTTATAATCGTTATCTTGTATTACTGGATATCTTATTCCATATTTTTGTAGTGAGGTCTTTACATTATCAGTATTCTTTTCAAATCCAAATTCCGGTGTATGGACTCCCACTATTACCAACCCCTTATCTGCATACTTTGTATTCCAATCTATAAGATATGGAAGTGTTCTTAGAACATTAATACAACTATAAGTCCAAAAATTGACAAGGACCACTTTTCCTTTTAGA
>DATEIH010000044.1:0-3543 GCA_035279165.1 Candidatus Nitrosocosmicus sp.
TGGTAACAAGTATACTTTCTCTGCAAATTTACTATCTGTTTGAATAGTTGCAATGTTTGGATTAATTAAGACACTAGATATGCCTTCCTCTTTTAAGGCCTTTAAGCATTGAGAACCAGAGTAGTCGAAATGGCGGCGAGATATTTTATCCAGCTTTCGCCCGCTTCTCCGATTTTTATTGCTCCGCTACCTAGTACCAGGACCTTACGTATATTCCTGTTTCGAGGCATTAATTTTCATCACAAGTGACATTTTGACTAAATCTATCAACAATAGGAATTAAATTTATATCTTTACTATGGTGCCGGTATTCCAAATGTCTTTACTAGATTCTTAAACTTATCAAAGACATATAAACAGTCATCAGGACCAGGTGAGGCTTCTGGGTGAAACTGGACTGCTATAACTGGTTTCTCCGTGTGTCTTATACCTTCAACTGTTTGATCATCCGTGTTCTTGAACCATATCTCAAAATCAGTTTTGTCCAGACTCGCTGGCTCGATTCCATATCCATGATTTTGACTTGTTATTAGAGTATGATCAGAAACCAGATCCAGACAGCTTTTGTTTTGACCCCTGTGTCCAAATTTTAACTTATGAGTTTTTGCTCCTCCAGCCAAAGCTAGAATTTGGTTGCCCAAACAAATGCCTAGAGTAGGAATGGATCTGTCTATCAGCCCAGAAGCAGTTTGGATGGTTTCCTTACAGACTATTGGATCCCCCGGGCCGTTGCTCAAAACCACACCTACCGGCTTATGTGCCATTACCTGATCAATTGAAGAGTCCCAAGGCATCCTTACTACCTGAAATCCGATTCTTAAGAGATTTCTTATAATGCTATATTTAGTTCCAGTATCAATTAATACTATTTTTGGAGATGACTCTTTTCCATAAAAAGTAGGCTTGTTAGTTGAGACCTCAGGCATGAAATTATAAGAATCATAATCAAACCTTTCATCATTCTGACTTTCAGACTTATCCATTACAATCTTAGCATTCATAACACCATTTGATCTAATCTTTTTTGTTAACTCTCTGGTATCTACATCACAAATCCCTGGAATTTTCTCGTCAAGCAGCCACTGATCTAGGGTCCTTTCGCATGACCAGTGACTTGACACATTTGATAAATTGTTAACTACAATGCCTCTTGTTTGGATTTTATCAGATTCAAAATATTTTGGTAAACCGAATTTGTCTAATTCCTCCTGAGATGGAACTCCGTAATTACCAATGGAAGGGTACGTAAAACACAGTATTTGTCCTCTATATGATGGATCGGTAAGTGTTTCGGTATAACCGACCATACCAGTATTAAATACTATTTCTCCAGATACACTCGTTGGAAATCCGAAGCCTTTACCTTCAAAAATAGAACCATCATCTAGAATTAATTTTGCTTTATAATCTATAATTCTGTTTAATAAAGTCGGTATTTTTTTGTCCCTCTCAAACCAAAAATTAAAATCATTTATAAATTTTTGTAAATGATTTTTTAGCAGCTGATGCTCTTGCTATAGTTATATTCCCTACCCCTCCATTTTATTTTTGCATGCTTATCTGAAATCAATATAGACCAGACAAATGAAAGAGAAACAACAAAACATCCAATTGGGGTGCCCAAAAAATAGACTGCATTATGTGTACTGGCTTTTTTTAATTGGTAAAAATTTGTCCAGTATATACTCAGTATATTTAAAATCGTAATCAACATTAAAATATTCAAAGATAGATCCTTCTCTGCGAGATAGGTATAGTACGCAACCGAACCATATATGAAAACCAGGAATGGAAAAGTCATTAAGAAAAATATCCCAATGGTCATTATGATTGAGTTTAACCTGTCAGTAAAGTATAAAGGAATAATCAATCGTTTCAAAGAATTCCAGAGAGTGTTAAAATCGCGTGCCCAGTAGGCTTCCAATAAATCTTCACCACGGAACATTTTTAAATTATATCCTTCTTCCTTTAATTTTTTTCCTAAAGCCCCGTCTTCAACAATTTCCGATTTGACAGTAGCATGAGTACCAACACTTTCATAGCATTTGCGAGTGATCACGAAAAAACTCCCAAACAGATATCCAATACTGACATTAGGATCATTTACTCTCATGGGAGAGTATCTTGAAAACATGAAAACTGATAGCACAGGCAATACCATTTTTACAATCAAATTTGGGTATTTCAAGTTTGGAACTGCAGTAATAACATCCAACTTTTCTTTGATCAGAGTTGCTAATGAATCCCGAATACTTCTATTCGAATGAATCGTATCAGCGTCGGTGAACATCAGGTATTTACCCTTTGAATTTTGATATCCGATATAGCACGGCCAATTTTTTCCAACCCAACCTGACGGCTTTTCACCTGCTTTTAAAATTCTAACTCTAGAGTCCTCTCTAAAATTTTCCATCAAGTCTAATGTAGAATCGGTTGAATTATCATCTATAAGCAATAGCTCATAGTTCTTAATATTTTGGTCGAGAAGACTCTGAATGCATTTTTTAATATATTTTTCTTCGTTTCTAGCCGGAACAATCACACTGATTAATTCTTCATCTAAACCTAAATTATCATTTGCATAGATTTTTGGGGATAATTCAAATGATCTTCTAAGTACAAAAAAAAGATAAACCCATATTCCCAACGAGCCTGCTACAATTATGGCCAAGAATATGTTAATAATTACTGAAATTTCCATTATTGATTCAACTTTCATTTTGCCATATAAATATAACACAATTCTAGCAGAAAATTAGTAAACATTTTTAAGTAAAACTTTTTATAAGCTTAGATAATGTTTAAGGAAATCAGGATCGATAAACACAAATTTAATTTATTTTTGCTTGTAATTTCTACGTTCTTACTCTCTCAAAGTTATGGAATAGCAATCTCATTCGCTCAAACAGAATCAGTGCTAGTTTGTGATTTTGTCCAATATTGTTCCAACCCGGTGGAATTGAATTCAGCTAGAAATGACACTTCTCTTATTACTCAGACGACTCCTGAGACTAATACTCAGACGACTCCTGAGACTAATACTCAGACTACTAGCGATTCATCAGAGTTATTGCCAGATGTTACCTCCAACATTTCTTTGATAATGACCCCAGATTTGCCAGGTAACTTTGCAAATGAAACACAGCCAGCCTCATCTAATGCTACTGAGAGTACTCAACCAGTAATCCCTGAAAATGCAACAGTCATTACACCAGATGCTCAGATCCCACCTGCAAACGCAGGTGAGAACATTTCAATGACTATTGAGGACGGTAATGATACAATTACCGCTGACATTAATTCATCAAATCAAAGTCAGTTTGCAGATACAGTTCCTCTTGAGAATGCAACAATAACTATTGACGACAACAATATGTCTCAAATCTCCGCAGCTAATGAGACCGTTGGTACAACAGGAGCTAATGAGACCGTTGGTACAACAGGAGCTAATGAGACCGTTGGTACAACAGGAGCTAATGAGACCGTTGGTACAACAGGAGCTAATGAGACCGTTGGTACAACAGGAGCTAATGAGACCGTTGG
>DATEIH010000045.1:0-6571 GCA_035279165.1 Candidatus Nitrosocosmicus sp.
TAGCGTTTCCATTCTTTGAAAATCCGGGAAATTGTCAAAAATATAGTAAGGAAAATGATGCTGGTCAATTTAAATCGGCTAGAGAACTTGCTCAATTCTGTAACTGATTCAGAAGAAAATAACTTTTGTATGTTAGGCTTAAATAAACAGACATTTTCGCAGTGGGCCGAAAGGGATTTGAACCCTCGGCCTTTCGATTATCAGTCGAACGCTCCACCAAGCTGAGCTATCGGCCCCTTTTTATATTTTCTAAAGGCTTTATTTTTGTAATATAAATGTAATTTATTGTGTTCCTAATGTCCGTTTTTCGTAAATACTCAATATTCACATAAATAGTAAATAATCAGCAACGCGTACATCCTTAATATTTAATATTTGCCTTTACTATTTTCTGCATAATACTGAAAATATGAATTAATCTCAACTATTACTATTCATTTCAAATTTAAAAGTTACATTTTTTATGATTAAAATAATCGTTTGCTTGTCAATAAAGTATCTAGTATTTTGTTTAATTAAGAAAAATTCCTTAAAAAATCCAGAAAGCCAGCTGAGATCGTATTTGAAAGGAGTAAAAAAATATACTACCCTGTTTTATCATTAACTGTTTGAGTAAACGAACCCGATGTATTGCCATTTTTACCAAAAGAAATAATGAAGAATCCAGAAAAGTTTCTTATTTGTTAAGAGAAAAGTTGGCTGAGCAAGGGATTAGTGTCATAGACTATAATAGAGAATATGATTCACATAGCCCCGGATTGGGTATTGATGTTGATGTTGATTTGGCGATAGCGATCGGTGGAGACGGAACTACTATCAAGACTTTTAGAACGTTACCCCCTGAAATACCAGTACTTTGCATAAATGCTGGTGGTACGCGTGGAATTTTATCAGAGGTTTCAAAAGATTCAGTAAATTCAATCGTGGACCCACTGTTAGATGGCCATTATTTTCTAGATAGAAGGACAAGATTAGTGGCACAGGTTGGTGATGAGGTTACAGTCCCAGTTTTAAACGATTTCGTCATAATGCGTTCAGATCTTACGAAAACACCTTTATTTTATCTCTCTATCAATGACGACGGATATAGTCAAAAGATGGATGGAATTATAGTGTCAACCCCTACTGGATCTACAGGACATTCCCTATCTAACGGCGGACCTATACTCCAAGAATATTTGGATTGTATGTTGATCACCCCAATAGGATCCGTTAATAGATTGCCTCCATTTGTGTTACCTTTAATGGCAGTTACTATTAGCGCAAATCATGATCTCAAATTAATTATGGATGGACAGATATTAAAGGAAATCCAGGAGAATCAATCAATAAAGATTTCAAAATATCAATATGATGCGGTATTTCTTAGGTTCAATAAGAATGATACTCGACAGATGAACAAACTTGGGTTCTAGAAAAGAATTTGTAACGGATTCCAGTATCTTTTACAGCGGGATACCATTTCAGACTACGTCGGATTATGTTTATTATATAACCCCTGATATCCAAGAAGAAATAAATCACATTAACAGGCGGATTGATGCGTTGAATTTATTGATAACTGCAGGAAAGGTAATAATTCATGAACCAGACACCAGTATACATTCTACGGTGAAGCGAAAGTGTATAGATTTGGGCCAAATGGAATTATCAAAAGCCGATCGTTCGGTCATTGCACTTAGTTTAGAGCTTGATTTACCGATCTTATCTTCAGATTACGACTTGGTCAATGTTGCAAAATATTTTTCTATAAATGTACTTACACCTGGGAAAAAAAATTTTGTGATAAAAAAAACGACAAAGTATTGTAGTATATGTAAGACTTTTTTTGATTTAAAATCGAGTTTTTGTAATAAGTGTGGTAACTTGCTTGTTCTTAAAAAAAAAAGTATTCACTAGTCTTATATTGTATTTCGATCTAATTCATTTTAATTCTTTAAACACTCTTAAAATTATTCAATAATGATGATAGAATAAAAATAGAATTTCTTTCCTAGATACAGTTTCGGCAATTATACTTTAAATTTGAGAAATTTCTTATAAGAATAAACAGTTAAGTTCTTAAGTAATTAATGTATTTGTGGTATATGAAAAATAATTTAGGTTTTATCCATAGGAGAATGACAAATATGTTTAATTATTTTTTAAGAGATGTATTGTAGATCAATCTGTAAGAAGTATAAAGCATATAAGACTAACGACTCTTTTAGTTATTATAGCCAAGGTTACAAATTATGCAAAGAATGTGAATTATTTCTTGAATGGCAGGGATTTAAATGTCCATGTTGTAATAATCTTTTGAGAAGCAGACCACATAATTCGTTTTCTAAACAGCGATTACGCTTTAATCAAAATTGATAATCAAATAATAATTGGTAAACCTGCTCATAAAATTTACCTCTCATAGTATTCATTTTGTTGCGGGCTTAACTTGTCAATCTGCAAACCAAACGAATCAATTGCAGCCAGTATTATCTTTCTTTCAATTTTTTTTGGTGTCTTATAGATTTGGTTATCTAATTTTTCATGAAATTGAGCAATATGAACAATTGACAAGAATTGATTTGCAAAAGAAATGCCCATTACCTCTGGAGAGTTGCCCTCTGCTCCTACCAAATTAACAACCCTCCCTTTTGTTAGTAGATAAATTTTTTTTTGATCCTTTCCAACTCTGTAACACTCGACATTCATTTTTGGGGAGAAATGATTTTGGTCTATGGAATTCAAATAATTAATGTCGATTTCTACGTCAAAATGTCCCGCATTACATAATATTGCACCCTGCTTAATTTTTTCAATTTGATCTTGGCCTATAACATTTACTTGACCAGTACAGGTTATGAAAATATCTGCAATTGATATTACTTCATTCAGGGGCTTTACCTCAAAGCCATCAAAATATGCCTCCAATGCTCTAAGTGGATTGACCTCAGTAATTGTAACTTTAGCTCCCATCCCATGAGCACATCTTGCTACTCCCTTTCCGACCCATCCATAACCGCAAACTACGATCCTCTTACTGGACAGTAGTATCCCTGTAGTTTTCAATATTCCTTCAATGGTACTTTGACCTGTTCCGTATCTATTATCAAACAGGTATTTTGTCCTTGAGTGATTTACTGCGATGATTGGGTATGTCAGTAAACCTTCTTTTCTCCATGCCCTGAGCCGGTTAACACCGGATGTAGTTTCCTCGGTTCCGCCCAAAATGACAGGCTTTCTGGCTATTGCTCTTTTGTGAAGCTCACCTCCATCGTCGGTGATAATCTGTGGTTTGGTATTTAGTACAGCTTCCATATTGCTGTAGAAATCTTGGAGGGTATCATCCTTTTTAGAAAAAATCTTGATGTCATTATTTGTCAAGTACAATTTGATAGTCTCCTGAATTGAGAGTGGATTAGCCGGGCACAAATTAACCTCTGCACCTGCATCTTTCAGTGCTTTCAGTAATACTGATGTTTCTTTTGTAATGTGTAGGCAAATACCCAGTCTAAAATTTTCCAAACACCTTTTGGAAATATATCTACGAGTTAAACGATTTAGAACTGGCATGTTCTTTTTTGCCCACAAGTATTCTGATTTTCCTATCTCATACTTATCTTTGACATTGAACGCAATTGCCATACAAATCTCATCTGACTCTAAGTGATCTTTGGAGGCAATATTTCCATTTTTTACTTGTAATCACTTAATATGTCTGAGTATCTCGCATCCTTGTATGCTACGTATTTAACATACTCTCCATAAGTCTTGTCAAAACCGCAATTATCACACTTAACTACAGAAAAATCATCACTAAGAAATGCCGCCTCTTTACAATCTGGACATCTGATTTTCACTTAGATCGCTTTTAACTGTTTTATAATTGGTTGTCTTACCTTTCTAAACACCCTGAATCCGCAAATACACTTTATTTCTGGTAAGTATGACAACTCTTCTGCTGTTACGTTGGTGCCACATGACATACATTCATAGGTTACCGCACCCATAACTTCGTTACTCATACTTAATATCTCTCCTAACAGCTATATAATTATTATCTAGCAATAAATAAAAATCGAAATACCAACTTGGCCGTTCTCAGCAGTAGGTCTAAAATTAAATCATTTTGGCTGAGAATATGAACCTTTGATTACTCTGCAAAACCAGTACAGGCACAATATCCAAATTCGTCAATTCGTTTATCGCACCGAGGACATTTTTCAAAGTAGTTGACTTCCCACATGTGCTTGCCGTATAATTGATAGTGTGTATCGATTTCCAGAGGAACAGTAAATTTCTGATCTGTGGGCTCTGATTGGGAATCATGAACCGAATCCTTTTCTCTTTTGTTCAATACTCTAGTTATATTGTAAGGCGACTCTATATTTCTATTTAATTCTTATTAAAACTAATTATTATTAGGATTCTCCCTAATATTAGTCAAAGATGAAAGACTACTCATTAGTTGATGATGACCTTATCAAAAGAATTGTAGTGCCACGAAATATCCTATCGAGAAAAGGTGAAAACGGAATATCCTTAGTGGTTGGGGGAAGCCGAATCTATCATGGCGCTCCTTTGCTATCCTCCTTAGCAGCACTAAGAAGTGGGACAGACTTGGTCTATACTGCTATTCCAAAGATCAACTTAATTTCGTCTCGAATTTTTTCTCCTGATCTCATAATCTTACCATTTCCAGATGATAAATTGACTAATGGATCAGTTAGAAGGCTCATAAACTCCTTACCAAAAAAAATTGATGCAGCTGCGATTGGGATGGGATTGAATATGTCTAAATCACAACCATTAAGTTTGCTAATACGGGAGCTTTTAGCAAATGATTCTCACCTAGTAATTGACGCTGGGGCTCTACATCCCGAGATACTGCCAGATATAACTAACAATGACACCATTGTTACTCCTCATGCGGGAGAATTCAAAAGGTTATTTGGTGATGATCCCACTACTAAATTAACTGAGCAGATCGAATTGGTATCCCGAAAAGCAAAGGAATTTGGCTTGATAATTGTACTAAAGGGATACCAGAACGTAGTTTCTGACGGGGTTAGCACTTTTGTTCTAGAAAGAGCAACTCCATCAATGACCGTCGGGGGGACAGGAGATATACTTTCTGGACTAATTACAGGATTCAGGACAAAATACAATTCTTTGTATTCTTGTATACTTGGTTTATTTTTTAACGGAAAGGCAGCATTACGATTATCGAATAGGATCGGATTTCACATGCTTGCTTCTGATCTTTTGACTGAATTGCCCTATGTGATGAAGGAATATGATACTATCAATTAATTACCCATATAACTAAATTATAGACCAGTAAATCATAAATTGATAGGGTCTATTTTATTATTCTCTGGAGATGTTGTTTCCATCTTAATCCATGTGTCGTTGAATTGACTAACTAAGGTGGGAACAAAAATTTCATGAGAATCAAAATACGCTGATTTTGTCCCATCGTTATTAATTATTATAATACTATTGTTATCAAAGATAAACATATTTGTACTAACTTTAGCCCTTTTCTTATCTATTGCGTTAGGGAGAATTATTGAATCAGACGGGCACATAAAATCAAACAGGATTCTTACTTTTACTCCTCTGTATATGGCCTTCAAAATTTCTTCCTTTGAAGCATTCAAAATCACATTCCCCCAATGATTTAGCGATATGTCAATAGATTCGTTTGTATTTTTTAACAATTCGGTAATCTTGCTATCTGTGCAAAATTGATTTAAAACGAGATATCTTTTCTCCTCAATTCCCTTATTCTTTAATCCTTTTTCATTAATTTGCTCAAGTGTATCTATTATTTTCTTTAAACTGTTGATCCTGTTTTCGTACTTACTTAAAATGTTATCAAAAGAATCCCTTGGAGAAAGGGCTCTAAACATTAATGGTTTTTGGTAGTTTATAAAAACTAGATTCTTCTTTTCCAGTTTTTTTAAAATAAAGTAAATTTTTGTCCTTGGCAAATTAGAGTAATATGCTATTTCAGTGGCTGAAATCATCCCCTTTCCAAGTAGACTATAATAAGCTGATGCTTCGTAATTTGATAGCCCCAACTCTTCAAGACCACCAAGAATTTCGTTATTTACATTACCATCAGCTGACATCATGTTTGTGGTGTATTATAAAGGATAGTAAGAATGTGTGTCAAAATTTTTGTATTAACAATTAAAAAAAGACAACTACGATTCCTTCTTGATCAGTGCAATACTGCTTTGTTTACTTTTTTTTATTCATTTGATTAAAACTATTTACTTTATATCCTATCAAATAAATTGGAATTATAACATGAGAACATAATACTATGACACTTGCGCCACAGGAATTAGAGAATGCTGCAAGCAAATATGCCGCCGAAGCTATCAGACTGGATTCACAAGGATCACATTCATCGGCAATAAACTCCTATCAAAGGGCTAGTGAAGCATTAATCAAGTTGGTTCAAATCTATCCAGAGTATAAGTTAAATAGAGTCTATTTAGAGAGAGCAGGTGCCTATCAAAATAGGATAAAGGCCATACAAATGGCAAATGGCATACTAGATGATGATAGACAATCTTCA
>DATEIH010000046.1:0-2996 GCA_035279165.1 Candidatus Nitrosocosmicus sp.
TTGGTCTGCAGTTCTAAAACCAGATGCGACTAGATGTATTTCTTGCATCAGCTGATGATAATTGTTTCTATCTATCAGTATTATCTCATTTGAATCCTTGTCTAATTTTGATGAAAGGTTAGTACTAAGAAAGATCCCCGCATAGCCTGCGCCCAGGATTACTATTCTCTTTTTCAACGTCGACATTTTACATCATCTTTTTACTCAATTTTCTTATCTGTAGAATATTCATTATTTTTCAATTTAACTTTTTTTATTAAAAGTTCTATTACTAAGAAGACTATAATCGAAATTGCTATACTTGGAATCGTTGAACCTATATTGAATGCAAAGCCCTCCACATAAAGCGGCGAAATTGGAGAGAGAATAAAGTACGTTATACTTCCAACGAAAAATGAAAAAAAGGATGATATTTTGAACCTGTTGTTTTTTTCATAGAATTTCTCGATAGATACCCGCCCCTTCCTTATAATGTAATAATCTGTCAAAACAATCGCAAATAACGGGGCAAATAGTGCTCCTATTATCAATAGAAAGTTTTCATATTGGTAAATTGGGATTAAGTTGGATAGTATTACTCCTACTATTGTGAAAAAAATAACAAGATATTTGTAATTTATTTTGTTGTATATGTTCTTAAATGACATTGCGGATGAGAAAATATTTGCAAAAACGTTATCTACTTCATCAACGATCAATACCAGTAGAACAAATCCGTAAAAGAAGGTTTGAATTGCAAGCAGTATTGCAAATATGTCACTAATGCCTAATAAGAGCCCAATTACATAAAAAAGACAGTTTGTAATTGAAAATCCAATAAATGTTCCCAAAAAAGCATTTTTGCTTTTTTTAGCAAACCTATTGTAATCTGCTACTAGCGGTAGCCATGATAATGGCATAGCAATGACTAAGTCTAGAGAATTAAAAAAATTAAAATCACTAGAACCTGAATTTATTAAGCTGACTGTATCTAAATTATTGGTACCATTTAATATTATATTTATGAGCATGATGATTGTTGAACCGTATACGACCCAGACGGCAAACTTAGTTAGCCATTGTTTAACTATTTTCAATGGTCCCAAAATACAAAAGAGGATGATTACTATTCCAAAAACGATCGACCAAATATAAAAATCAATATATCCATTACTAAAAATGTTTGCAGCTTTTGATAGTATAGTTATCTCAAAAGTTGACCAGCCTATTAATTGAAAGATATTTAGGATTGTAAGAAAATATGAGCCATGTAAACCAAAGGCTGGTCTCATACTTACTATTGAAGGAATTGAATGGTCACTACCTATTTTGCCTGCTAAGGCTAATAAAACAGAGCCTACAATAGATCCCACAATTATTGCAATAATTGCTTCTGATAAATTTGAAGAAGAGATAAATGATCCTGCGGAAATTACCAATAATCCGATGCCTAAACTAGACCATAATACAAAAAAATTTTTGCCTGATAACACTTTGTATTTCTTATCTAACGGATTTATCCCAAAATCTGAATCGTCTTCTAAAAATTTCATAACTATTTCACTCAGAATTATTTTTATACGATGATAATATTGGCAAGTATAATTTTATCATAGATTGCTATCTATAGTTGCAGTAATTACATAAATTTAAATTTGTTCTTATTCATTTTCAAGTATGTCCTTTGGAGTGGATACACTGGGTCTCTTAACCGAGAAACTAAAACAATTAGTTAATGAAACTCAAGATAATTATGAATCTTTTTTTGATTCAACTCAGTTATTTAAGCAAGGAAAAATGGAAAGTAATGAATATTTTTCAAGAATGGGGGAATTCCTTGTATCTTCTTCAGCCTTAAATTTTTTATCTTGTCGTGTAATTCTCGAACTTAAAACAGCGCTCGATAAATCTGGCTCTGCAAAAGGCAAAGGTGAACGGTCAAGTACATCAACACCCTCCACATTTCCCTCCTCCTATCCATCAGGATCAGGGAATAGTGGTAATTTCGATGGCGGTACTAATAGTAGTGGTAGTGGTGGTAGTGGTGGTTTTGGAGTAGATGGTTTTATATCTGCTGGTGGCCATGCTGGATCCACCTCTACCTTGCCATCCTCCTCCTCCTCCTCCTCCTCCTCTAATTCTGTTTATCCATCGACCCCGTCTTCTACCAATGAAGAATATGATTTCCCGTTGCCGCAAGAAGTTCCTACCTATAAACCAGTAGATATAATAATTACTAAGCAAGATTCAATTGATTCAAAAGGGTTGAAAAAAAACTGTATTGTTTGTGCTGCGTCAATTCCAAAGCAAGCAAAATTTTGTAATAAATGTGGTAATTCACAATAATTAATAAACACAATTTTTTAGTATATGTTATGAAAATCTTTAATGGGCGATTGGCTACTGAAGATTACATGTCCACCCATTCTCTAACCTTTTCTACACCTGAAATGACACTAAAAAAATTTGCAATTTGGCTGGGTGAACAAATCAAAGATTCAAAAACGGATACACCTACTCCTCGTCTACTTTCATATTTGGAAGATAAATTAGATTCAAAGACCGGGATGCCGTCTCCTCCTTCTAGATACCTTCCAGATATAGATGAAACCTTTAAACCCACTGGTGCTATCGCAGATTTTTACTCTACACAACATGAAAACACTTCTAATACTAATAAACAATCTGGAGATATTGAAAAAAAATACTGTATTAACTGTGGTGGTACGATCAAATCTTCTTCGAAATTTTGTAATAAGTGTGGATCTGTTCAGGAGTAATTAGCCTTAGGAAATGGAATGATTTTTCCTTTCCCTGGATGATTTTTCCTTCAGGATTATATAACACTCATTGCACAAAGTGTCAGAAAATAAATAATTAATAGAATAAAATTTTACTCTATTGCATAATTTACAGGCCTTCATGTTTTTTTCCGACAGGTTACATATTTTTAGATCACCTTATTAAATTATATACTCTGTAAAGTTTTTTAAAGTGAATGACCAGGATCTTCTCAT
>DATEIH010000047.1:0-5830 GCA_035279165.1 Candidatus Nitrosocosmicus sp.
ATTACTTGAGATGCGAAATACAAACTCACGTTTCATTAGTTTTATTTGCAAGAAATGATTAGATTAACCTTTGGTGGAATCTTAAAATAATATATATTTAGCCCTAAATAAATAAAAGAAATCCTTGATAATATCAGAAGGCTCTTTAGTCTTATTTTTTTTTAACAGTGATAAGAAATGGCTCATACGGATTGAAAATGAAAAGAAATTGCATACTCATCTGGGGATTATCGATGCGGGTTCAACGATTGGTTTAGAATATGGTTCACATATTCTGACGAATAAAGATAAAAAAATTTTCCTTTTGCCTCCAAACACATATGATTTCGTAATGAAATCTCAGAGAACCACCCAAATAGTATACCCAAAGGACTATGGATATATTGCGGCAAGAACGGGACTGAGAAATGGTTCTAAAGTCTTAGAAATAGGCACGGGAAGTGCTGCCCTTTCTACCTTTCTTGCAAGTATTGTCATGCCGGAGGGTCACGTTTATACGTTTGATGTTAATGAGGATTTTATGTCCATAGCAAAGAAGAATCTAGAAAAATCTAGCATGGATCCATACGTAACTCAGGGGATATATGACCCTGAGAAAATTGGTCAAATCCGAGATGTTGATTTGGTCGTTATCGACCTTGGTGATCCCTGGAATTATTTGGACATTATTTATCCGTCTATGAAGAGCGGAGCTTCGGTAGTTTGTATATGTCCTACAATGAATCAATTGGAAAACTTGGCAACCCATTTCTATCATGGTGGTTTTATAGATTCCGACTGTGTGGAGACATTTATCCGTAAGATAGAGGCCAGAGAAGGCAAAACACGTCCATCGATGAGAATGATAGGGCATACCACTTACTTGGGGTTTGCAAGAAAAGTTTTAAAATAGTTGCGCTCACCTAAAGCGGTAAATTTCTATTTTCGTGTCACTATCCAATCCATTGAAAAATGTTTAATTCCAAAGAGACTTTACCGTTGGATAAAGACAGAGAATTTTCAGGCTTTTTTCATGATTATGGCCAATATCTGTCTGAACTGGCGAGAATTATGCCGGGTATGAGTATCAACGTAATTATTATTAGTATCAAATTGTAAGTCTAACATTTCTCATTAAATCATTAAAATCTGTCTCTTGACAGTTACTTTGGGGAGTTAACAATGTGTGGTTACTTATGTTATCTAATGTAAAGTGGTAGTGGCCTACTTAAGAGAATGAGCTCAAATTGGTCAAATCCTGAAGTATTTTTTTGGAATGATGGTTACTATTTATACTGTCGAGTTCTTTTTTGGCAAGATTCGAATAATTAAGATATGTGTTCTCCATTATTTCGATAAATATGTTATCCTCGTCATTTTGTTTAACAAGGATATTAAATAACCTTTCTTCATTGTTATAATCAACTAAATCATCATGGATCTGATAGGCTATGCCCAGAAGACGTCCAAAATTTGCAAGAGCATTGATCTGATCTTCGTTCCCATTTGCCAAAATTGCACCAATTTTAGCTGAGGCCTCAAACAATGATGCCGTTTTATTTTCGATGACAGTTATATATTCCTCTTGAGATATTTTATGGTTCTTAACAAGTCGTAACTCAAGCATTTCACCTTCGCTCATTTTAATTGATGCAGTAGATAGCTCTTGGGTAACGCGATTGTTATTTGTTTTAGCGCTAATATTTAGTATGATGCCTAAAATGAAATCCGCTGTAAGAATACTTGCATTATATCCATATTTTACATGGAAAGATGGTAAGCCTCTTCTGACATTATCTGAGTCAATTATATCATCATGTATTACTGATTCTGTATGTAGTAATTCGATAGCTGAAGAAACAGCAAGAATGTTTTCCCTAGACTTTGAGTTTAAGGAGTTAATATTGTTATTGTTAATTGTTTCGGCTGCTAGATTTAAGATCAAAGGTCTTATTCGTTTACCACCCTGACACGCATATTTGAGTGGAAGATAAAATTCCGACCAAGAATAAGACTCTATCTCCCTTGATAGGGACTCATTAATTTTATTAATATATTCATTAAATCTTTCAACAAATGGATTTAACTGAAAGTCTCTTTCATTCAATAATAATTCCTAGCCTACATAAGTAATTTACTCTGAACTTATTAATGCTTGTTTCCATCGTAATTACGTTATTCGAGCGATCTTAAAAGAATTTGTCGTAATTTTAATATTAATTCTAGACTGATATCTCACATATATTTTGCAAAAATCATTAGCTACATTTGTTTAGTTTCCACATTCTCCACTTTATCAAATGAGTTAATTTTCTAATCTAATGTATATATTTAGGCGAAATGCTATTTCTTTGGCAGATAAGAATTAACATTATGATGAGATTTCAATTAAAATAGCTCTTATTAAATTTAATGTTGAAACTCGCTAGTTGATAATACATTACAGTCTGCATACTCAAGTTATTTGTGCTAAATGGGAATTTTATTTCTACAATCATGTATTTCACATTTTAACCGTAAGGAATTTCTCTCGAAATGAATGACTTATCCACAGTTCTAAATTAATAGTATGTTATAATCATCTGACCTAACCCAATTGTTCTCAGATGCTATTAAAGGATCACAAATACTATTATTCAAATGATTGAAGATCTATTTCACGTCTGAAATCTTTGCAGCATCTTTCCCCTGATTAATTTTGAGATAGGATGCCTTAATTATTTGACATGGTGTTCTTTTGGATATTTGTTGTGTAACTGCTATAATTGACGCTTTATTGATATGACAAGTTAATCATACGCGTATTATAAAAGGCTACTAATTACATCGAGTCAACACTTTTTGCTTCTCATGTATTCTTGAATATAAATCCTCTTTTGCAGTAACAATGAAATTTGATTAGGGTAATCCTTCTCTCTGTTATTTCTTCCATACTGAATCCCTTTAAATATGATATTCTAAATCCTATCTTCTTACCGAAAGTTGTATAATTCGCAAGCAGTGAATCAATATCCCAATATCCTTTTTTTTACATAAAAAAAATTTAAATCATTCGTATAATCTTATAGTGCATTAATGAGTTCATTTTATGTACTTGACTCGGATTCAGTTCTCGTTAGACCCACCACTCTAGCTGATATTCCAGAAATAGTAAAATTGCAAGAAGAATCTTTTGCTGATTTAGCTAAGATTGGTAATATTTGGCATCCCGATGAATTAAAGAGTCATCTAGATATATTCCCAGAGGGACAGCTCGTTGCTGAGCTTGATAAAAAAATTGTAGGATCTGCTACAAGTTTGATTGTGCAATTAGATCCTATATATGCAGAGCACACTTGGAAAAGTATTACGGGAAATGGGTTGCTTTCAACCCATTTTCCCACTGGTGATACTCTTTATGGTGCAGATATATCCACACATCCTAAAGTTAGACATAGAGGGATAGGCCACAAGTTGTATCAAGGGAGAAAGGAGATTGCAATGAGGTTGAATTTGAAAAGAATGATTGGAGGTGGAAGATTATACAACTACTGTGAATATTCGGAAAAATTAACACCACTAGAGTACGCTCACGAAGTTGTAGATTGTAAATTACACGACCTAGTGCTGAGTTTCGATCTCATTAATGGGTTTGATTTCATTAAGATTCTTTCCAACTATCTTGAAGATGCTCGATCATTAAACTATGCCAGCTTCATTGAATGGATAAATCCTCATTATCAGAAGAACCAATCACCCTAATTCATGGCTAAAATGAGGTTAGTATGCATGTATACGCTTTTGGCTTCCTCGATAGAACCTGAGGGTGATTATTTTAGGTGGAATTGACTGAGTTATTTTACCTTTCAGCTATCAATTTGACAGAATCATACTTATGGACTATCAAGAATCGACGAAATCTAGAGGCTACTGGCCATATAACTAAATTTTCTCTCGATTGCAGGAGTCAAAATCTTAAGTTTAAGTTGTTTTACAAAAAAACTTGAATTGTCTGTTAATGAATTTACATAATTTAGTAAAGGTCAGGACCTAGATAGCTTATCTCTTAACATCAGCGATTTTATATTTCCTAGACTATTCAAATTTAATCCTAAACTCAAAACAAAATGTGGCAAAGAGAAATTCAAACTCTTACCGTTATTCAAAGATCTTCGATTTATCTTTAAATTAATTGAATGTAAATATTTCATAAATTTTAATTTATAAAATTATCTGAAATGATTAATATGATCAATAATAGATGGTATAACATGGATGCTTATGATTGTATAGTAACCAAACTCGAGGTTAGAGAATTTAATGATCAAGATAGCGTATCTTCAGAGATAAGGCTTAAAATTTTAGAAGCAGCTAGACTTACCGGTAGTTCACTAAATACGCAACCCTGGAGATTTATAGTAATACAGAATAAAGATAATCTGATTAAATTATCCAACGATAGCACCAGCGGAAAATGGATTTCCGGGGCTAATTTCGCTATAATTATTTTGACTAATCCCTATTTTCGGTTTCACCTAATTGATGCTGGCAAAGTGGTGCAGAATATGCAGCTTGCTGCATGGAACTACGGTGTCGGTTCTGCTCTATTTACAGGGATAGAAGAAGATCGGATAAGAAAAGATTTCTCTATTCCAATTGATTATAAACCTGTGATCGTAGTAGGATTTGGATATCCAAAAAAGAAAATTGATGGAAAGAAAAAAAAGAAAAATAGGCTGACAATGCACGAATTGGTTTCATTCGAAGAATATGGAAAATCTTAATCCTGAATTAACAAACTAGTCTAGCGAATGCCAGAATGAATATGAGAAGCTATTGCCGGGATTGGACTTTTATTCTGAGATCATGATAAGTAGAACTAAAGCTTGTGCATGAAATGGTTTTGACTGTTATTTGACTATTTAAATTTTTGATGTCGCTCGGCCTCAGATAGGATAATGATCATTTATGGTCATGGACTATTTCAAATTTGATACTAGAGGTCAGTTTTTTACAATAAATTTTTAAAGGATTAAGTAGCAAGTACAATATGAAATTAAAGACTTTTTGTTCTTTGACTATGATTCCTACATTGATACTTATTCTATTATTATTGACATCTTTAGATAATTATTCAATACAAACAGATACCTTCGGTCAGCCTCTTAATAATGCTTCTATAAATGAGTCTAGTAATGATTTTGATTTGGTTAGTGACTCATCTACAAACTTCACCTCAGCAGATAATATGACTTATCCTAAATAATTACAATATTGAATTAGATTAAATTTCAATTTTGTCTCCAGAATTGAAATTTATGAACAATCATTTAAGGAAACATTTCATTATAATCTTACAATTTTCAATTTGGTAGAGTGTCATATTTCTTTATAGGCAATACAAATTAATTCCAATAGTTTTCAACTCATTCTATAGGGTTATTTTTTTTGGACTGAAAAGTAAACGAAAAATATTACCAAGGGATATGATTTGAGCATTTTCTTAATTACGACAAGTGTGATTAAGATCACTATTTGTAGGGAACTTTTCTTGTTTATGGAGTTGACACTGATGGGTTTGCTTATTAAAATAAACTACAATGATAGTCTAACAAATTTCAGTAACAAATTAGTGTAAAACTATTTTAGATTAAAGTAACATAATAGCGATATATGAAACGGCAATATTATAATTATTGAGTATTAATCTATTTAGGAAAAAGATTGGCTTAACATTCCTTGCTATATTTTTGACGATTTCAATGTCAATTCCCCTCATTAGCATATCTTATGCATATGTGGAATTTGATGTTAGCGGCAGTGATAGTAATGAAGATCGATCTATAACTAGTTCACAAAGCTCATTGCAGGG
>DATEIH010000048.1:0-5137 GCA_035279165.1 Candidatus Nitrosocosmicus sp.
CTTTGAGTTTCGCTAGATTATGTAATTATACGTACTAAATGTCTGAAATTTATGAATATAATGGCTATAGTACCTATGGTGAATTGAAACTATACAAGTATATTTTTACCCCCTACAAATGAAAGTCATCAAATAGAATAATTTAATAAAATTGATCTCAATTTCCAGATAAAACCAATTTCCTAGAAAAAATCAGCAATGTATTTTGTTAATATGAAATTGACTTAAGATTTAATCAGAAAGCTACTTGCAAGATGGTATCTATCAAAGCTCATAAATCAAATTATGATAAATACCCCCTTGCAGATGATACATATGAAGATCATCTCCACGTATAACCAATTCTCTATTAATCCGGAAAGCGAAAGTTCAACAACAACTTGATGCAAAATTATTCTCGGAGTTTCACTTTAGACAAATATTACTAAATAAATTGAATTATACAAAATAATCTTATTTTAAATAACTTGGCTTTAGAATCTAATATACGATCTTGTTAAGAAGTATCCTCGGGTTAATCATTCTATCAATTATTAGAAGGAATGAACATGATATTGTGAATGTATATGATACATTCTCTAATTTGATGAGGATCGCAACCGGTGGAAGGCTACTTAATTTTGGATATTGGACAAAGGATGTCACAAGTCCCCTTCAAGCACAGATACGACTAACAGAATTATTTGGAAAATACGGATCCTTTGATTCTGCTCAAACATTATTAGATGTGGGAAGTGGTTTTTCTATCCCTGCATTACATTGGATGCATAAATATTCTAATCTCACAGTATATTGTTTAAACATTAATCTAAATCAACTAAAAATTGCAAATTCTGATATAGGCAAAATTCAACCATCAAAAGATGACAGCCTAAGTCTAATATCGACTGAAAATATTTGGAGTAGGATATTTCACATTAATTCAACTTCAACATCAATGCCGATCAAGAATGCAAGTATAGACAGGATAGCAGCATTTGAATCCGCACAGCATTTTAAGCCTATCTCCAAATTCATACATGAATCAAAACGTATCCTAAAGAATTCAGGACAACTTATTATTGCAATGCCGGTCATAACCGATAAGTCATCTCTATTTCCATTTTCCAAAAGTTATAATCTTGGAATACTTTCAGTAACCTGGGCCTCTGAACATTACAGCGTTAGCATGTTAGAAACCTTGCTAGTCAATGATGACTTTGTATTATCAGATATAGAGTATATTGGAGGGAAGATCTATGGACCATTAGCAGAATTCTATATACAAAATCGGGATAGATTAAGATCTGAAATAACTAAAGAATACCCAAAATTTCTTGAAATAATTCTATATAAATCCATGCTAAAGATGAAAAGAGAGTCTGAGAAGAATTTTATTAATTACGTTTTAATAAGGGCGACAAAAAGATAAAGAATTTCGATAGCGTTATTGTAATTAACGAAATTGGCTTTTGTTTTAGTAAATTCGGTTTGAAAATAAAAGATTATCATTTTAAATTTAATCAAAAAAAATGAAATTTAGTATATACCAAATGAAACATTCACGTTATGCAAAAGAATCTAATAAGGGACCGTACCGAATCTGTAAACTGTTATCGGATTCATAGCTTAACAATCAATTATAATAAGCCAGGCGCTAATTCTAAATTCTTATCATGTATAACTACAAATAAACTTGCTTATAATATCAAATAGAGGTTAATTTTGGCTCATTCAATATCTGATCCATGTATATCTGTTTCTCACTTAAGGAAAAGATATGGCGATAAGGCGGCGTTAGATGGAGTATCTTTTGAGGTTAATTACGGAAAGGTATTTGGATTTCTAGGTCCAAACGGCGCTGGTAAAAGTACGACAATAAAAATCCTCACAACGCTACTATTACCTTCCTCCGGAAATGTACACATTTTTGGTATGGATGTCAACAAATCGTCTTTAGCAATCAGAAAGAGAATAGGAGTCGTATCTCAACAGCCAAGCACTGAGGCAAACCTAACCGTAGAAAGGGCAATGGATTTGTATGGATTAATGTGGGGGATAGAGCGTACTAAGAGGAAGGAGAAAATCTCTGAAATAATGAATTCATTTGATCTTCAAGAGATAAGAAATGTTAAAAATGACGAATTGTCAATAGGTCAAAAAAGACGAGTCCAGGTTGCTAGGGAGTTCATTCATGAAATGGATCTCTTGTTTCTAGATGAACCTACAGTTGGTCTGGACCCAACAGCTCGTAGAGTGTTACTAGACTATATTAAAAGTCAAGTGAAATCGGGCCTAACTGTATTTTTTACCACTCACATAATGGAAGAAGCGGAATATTTGTGTGACGATATAGCAATTATTAACAGAGGTAAAATAATCGCCTTTGATACTCCTTTGGGCCTGAAAAATAAATTTGGTAAAGAAAATATAATACAAATCCAGATAAAGGAAATGATATCTGAGTCAATTTTGAATTTGGCATCAAAAGTTTCACCCGATTCCCAAATTATTGGAGATGGGGAAAATGGGTTAAAAATTACATCAATAGATCCCCAGAACACCTTAACAAAATTAATTGAAGTCTTTACACTAAAAGGGATAAAAATAATTAACGTGTCAATTAGTTCACCTTCTTTGGAAGATGTGTTTTTGACAATGGTGAAATAAATGAATTGTTAATGACTACACCTTAATCCTCAACATGGAAACTGCAGCTACGGAGAAGGCAATTAACGCTAGAATAGTAATTATGATTACCTCAAAGTTAACAAAATCTGAAACTTGGGCGTAGACTCCTGCTCGGGTTATGTCGACTATATAAGTCAGTGGATTCATGTAGAAGACAGTTTTCAGAGATTCGGGAATCCCTTCTGCCGGATAAAAGGTTGTACTTGCAAAAGCGAAAAATAGAAAAATTCCATTGCTTATTACATTGAATCCTTCACTACTCTTTAATCTAGTTGAAATTATAACTGTAAACGATCCAAAAAAGACAGCTCCAATGATAATAGCATACAGAGTATAGGGGATGCTCCACAAAGTAGGGTTAGCATTCCCTAATATTGTGGGAAGTCCAATTATTAAGATTAATAAGCCGCTTGTCAACCCCATGAGCATGATCGTTACCAAATTGCTCATTATGTACTGAACCTTTGTAAATGGCATTACCAATATTTGTTGGAACATTCCATTTCTCTTATCAGTCCAAATAATGCTTCCGGCTACCGTACTGCTATTCATTACATTGAACCCAATCATCCCGACAGCTAAAAATGAGGGATAACTAACCATTATTTCGCCCAGCTGTATCCCTTGATTTCCCAGCATCGCAGAATAAGCATATCCCGATATGAAAATATAAAATATTGGAAATATAATTTGCCAGATTAGAAAGAGTTTATCAATAGATGCAATCAAGTTTCTATAAGTCAACACAAAAATTTCAGTAATCATCATTCATAGACCTAATTATTTCAGATATAATCTTAATTTAATTTAAACAGAATGGTCAAGGCTTTTGGATGTACTAGACAATCCGCAGTATTATTTTTTGAGTAAATCTTGTTGTTTGATGTTTTTCACTTTTTCAAGTACCAAAAGCCACAAGGAACTTTGAATATTTGAAAAGATGATATATTTTTTATGATGATTGTAATCTAGTTCCTTCAAGAGTGAACAAAAAGTTAATAAAATCAATCAAGTTCAATCTTTTCCCTCATTTATGAAATGATTTTCATTATTGAGAGCAAAATCATTATTTAAATATTGTTTAATTTTAATTTAAACTATGTCTACATCATCACCAAATGAATCACAAAAAGATTTTGCATCTCCCGAGGAGAAAGATGGGCAAACACAACTAGTGAGTCTAAAACAATCTAAATTTGCAGAGATAATAAGTTGGCTTCAAAGTTGGGGATATAATGTCGTAGACAAAACTAATAGTGTTAATATCACAGGCGTGGAATTGCAAGCCGAGGTAATACCACGAATCCCATACTCTTCCGGATTAAGTACCCCTTTTTATTTGGAATTTCAAGACGATTTAAGCGATGGGTTCATCTTGAGAACAACGTTTGAACTTGACAAAAATATAGAAATACACTTAAACACTCAATTGAGGGCAAAAGAAATTGAACTGACTTATATTGAAATAAATCAACTAATTCTACCCATGAAGGTTTCTATCATAAGGGATCATCCTTTTATAAAGCTATACAAAGTGGTTTTTACAGATGGACTGGATAAACAATATTTTTTGGATTCCATAACTGATTTGATGAATTCGATGTCGTTAATAATTGGAAAGTGGGATGAAAAGTATTATAGTGTTCCTCCTAAGGAAAGCAAAGGGAAAATAGAAAAGAAAATTGATGACTTAGAATTAGAGGAAATACTTAATGGTTAAAAGGTTGACATGCCTATTCCCCATATCATCGAGATAACTGAATACTTTGAAGTCATTTTACGCTAAATGGTATTCCTATTTAGTTTTATTCAAGTAATAATCCTTCATAATTGGCTTATTACTATCAGTAAAAATTCAGGTATCTTGCAGTTGTCTATCAGTCACTAGAAGTTAACAATTAGTCTTGGATTAATTAGTTAGAATCCATTCAGAGACCACCTTCTAATTAAATAACAAGTTTAATAAATAATGATATAGAAATAATTTTAATGAGCTGATTTGGAATAATGGATCATTATGAAATATTAGGGGTTGCTAGTAACGCTTCGTCAAGAGAAATAACTTTTGCTTATAGAAGGTTAGCATTGCAATACCATCCAGATCGAAATAAAACTCCTCTTGCAAATGACATGATGTTAAGAATCAACACTTCTAATGGTATACTCTCCGACCCCAACAAGAGAAGAGAATACGATGTATCTAGAAGTAAAACTGAAATTAAATTCTCCCGGTACGATTCTAAAGATAAAAAGGATAATTTCAAAGGTCCAACTAGTAAAAAAGGGAAAAAGAATCCGAGTAACTTATTTGGAAAAAATTATGTCAAATATGGACTAGTCGCCCTGTTAACCTTAAAATTTGTAATTATAGAAATTAGAAAACTGATACAACGAATATTTTAAGTTAATTATTTAATGTATGCAGTTGAAGGTTTTATCTAGATAGAATAGTTGGGAAGGGGCATAT
>DATEIH010000049.1:0-4927 GCA_035279165.1 Candidatus Nitrosocosmicus sp.
GTATTTTCACTTATACATTGTAATTACCATGAGTAACATAACAAAAAACTATAAGGTTGGACTTTTTGCAATGTTTATTGCAGCTGCTCTGATAGGTTCAGTTGTAGCATTTGGCGATAACATGGCATATGCAGGTGGAAAGCACAAGAAATCTAATGATGCAGAACAAGAAATCGAACAAGACCAAGAGAACGAACAAAACGCACAATGTGTATCTGGTGTATTTACAATAGCAGGATGCAATAACTTAGGCTTCATGTTCCAAAACAACGAAGGTAACTTAGCCTTAGGCCAACAATAAACCTCCTCTTTTTTTTCTTTCAGCGTTTATCGAAAAAAATCTCTTAACTAAGCACCTTAAAATTAGTAAACCTCTTTATATTTATCTCTGCTTGATAACATAATTATTATTTTCAAAACAAGTCCTGCTTTATAATTAAGCATATCATCTATGAATAATTAGTATAAGTTTCCAAATAGTTCCAAGATATCAAAATCATTCATAATGAAATAAAATACACTTTTCTAATCCCTGTCTTTTTGATTTATTTGAGGCTATATGATCTAATCTATAAACTCTTCAAAACCTGATTTTATCTTATTTCTAAGTGATCTCCACCGAGCCGGTATTACATCCAACATCTATTTCTACAATCTACTTTCAATTTAACCCTAAATACACATAATTGCTTTAAACACATACCTATAAACATTCTCCTTTATGGGGATTCTATTACTATGCTGTTATTGGTATTCATGGTTTACATGATAATACATCTTTACATTTCATTATCAAGAATATAACCAATAATGGATTTGGGGAAAATGGTGTGATTAAGTTGGAGATTATAATCCAAAGGGCTATCTAATCATAATTTAGTAACAATGCAACACTTTTTCTATATCTGATAACTTGTAGCAGAGATGGGTCAAAAAGGAATTTATATAATACGGTTCATTGTTATTGATATGCAATCAATAATATTATTTATTATAATACTATTTAGTGCAAGTTTCTTATTACAAAATTATAATTATAAAGAGGTATTTAGTCAATCATATCAATTTGTAGACGAAACTACAAATCATGATATTAATAAGCTAGTAACGAATTCTTTGAATTTATCTGCTCCAGTTTATCAAGCCTACTCAGGAACCTTTTTAGGAACTAAGAATTTGACATCTGGCTTACCAATAATAAGTGAAGATCGTGTTATCGAAAAAGCAATTGTGCAAAACGTAGGCAATGTAACCAATAATATGACCTTCATAAATACACATTTATCAGATGGTACGATTCAGAGCGCAGCCAAGGGAGTGATTACATCTGAAGACGGCCAAAACATTGGCTGGATCTCTTCGGATATTGGAATGATCAATGAGCATGGCGAATTATTTCATGGAGTTGTCCAATTTGACATAACAAATAGTTCAAGTTTCGCATTCTTAAATAATGCTACAGGTATAGACGCACAGACCCCAGAGATCAAAAGGACAATTTGGTTAATCGAGAAGTAGAAAAAATTCCCTATAAAATTCTATTAATTTTCTTAGCTCTATATCTAGATGTATAACAATCCGAGCTAAAGGCATTTTCTTTAAAAAACAGTCAAATGCCTGTGAACAAAGGGATTTAGTTTTGATTTTTATAGTAGTTTCATTGTTTTCATAAGCGGGTTCCTTATTAACTCGAGATATTTCATTAAGTAAACATCGTTCCATCTTACAAATCCCTCTGTAGGTATGTCCTCCGTTGATAACTTGAGAATTCTTTGTTCTTTTTCTTTTCCTAAATCAGAATGCCTAGTATTGGAACAATAGAAGGTATTTAAGTAAATTAAAAAATAAAATGTAAGATTGATATTCATACTAACAGCTTTTGATATTACTGCTATTTTCATTATTTTCCTATTGTTTTAGATCAAAAAAACAATTAGATTTGGTCTTATTTACATTTCCACGGTTATTAAAGGCAAATGAGTGCGGAGGCCGATATCATTACAGCGTTTCTGCTTGTTGATCTGTTCTTATCTTGTGATGGGCAGTAAACTAAATCTTATTAACTATATTGCTAAGAAATAAATGGTGAAAGTCTCAGGTTGAATGTTTATTCACTAATTCGCTTTTATCGTATTAGCAATGCAGTCTCCAAGTTGTGGGTTGAGGTTACTAGGTAACTTTATCCATCCGTCAGGGCAATCTCTTTCCTTCTTTTTGAATACTGTTGCATCAGCATCATCAATAGCTACAAGGGTACTCATCATCAGAGCGAATGCAACCACTATTGATATTGAAGCAACTACTATTCTTTTGTTTTTATTCTTATTCTTGAGAGTTGTTATTCTCATATAGTATAAAATCAAAAATAATTATATTGAATTTGCTAACTAATTGCAATACTCTAATACTCTGGCAACATTAGAAAATTGTCAGATAATTTTAGTAAGAAAAGTTTACTCGGGATCCAGAATAAATTATCAAAGTTATTCTTTATCCACCAGGATATAGTCTGATACTTGGTATGTGTAAATGGGCATTTCTTTTGTCCTTATTGTTAGGAGGGTCTTAAAAATATCAGAAGATTTTCTGAATTAGCATTTAGTTACTGACTCCAGAAGTTGCTGTGAAATTAGTTATTATCTTGGGGTTTGACAGATCGAGTATTTGATTAAGTGAAAAATTAAAAAATCTTTAATGCTATAGAATTCGATTGACTCGATTTGGGCTATCATAGATCTGGATATAGTTTACTAAATACGATTTGATTTGCATTATTCTTTGTTTCTCCCCTACATAAAGGGGAAGATAACAACAGACAAAGAGTCTACATAGTGAATTTCCATGTTTGGTAATTATATAGTTAGGTTTTTAGCTTCAAAGTTCCCTTTTCTAATTTCATTTCTTAATGCATGCTTTATTATCCATCGAGTGTTAGTATTATGAGATTCTGACCATTTTTTTAAAACTTCAAATGCAATATTGTAATTATCTTTTAAAATATCATTAAGATTATTTGCTACGGATTTTTTGACAAATAATGATTTGTCTTCTTTTAGATTCTCGAGTATGGGTAGGATTGGCTTTGGATCTAAGATATATTGGTCCAGCTTTTTTGCCCAGGGAAGTCTTGGTCTAATACCTTCAGAAGACAATCTTCTTACATGAACATTTTTACTTTGAGACCACTTTAACATCAAAGATGTCATTTTTTCGGGATATTTTATAAGAAATGGACGTACTGCGTATTCACCAGTATGTCGTTGAGTTATTTGATAGATTGCATCGGTTGATATATCAAAATCGTTAATACCATACTTTTCTACTAGAAATGCTATTGGCATGATCCAGTAACCATCTCTAAACATTCCAATCTCATTTTGATTCGGAGGTCCAAGAATACTCATCATTATATTGACAGCTTCTTTATAATTTCTGGGAAGAAGTTCATGTAAAGTATCTGCAATTACCTCAACACGACCTTTTAGTTCCAGATTTGTGATTTTCTTATCCACTATATCGACAAACTTTTGTTTTTGAAATTTTGGATATTTTTTGTAAATTTTATCTGCAAGAAGTATTGCAAGGTCTTTACCATAGTAAGATTTTAATTTAGTATATTCTGTCATTTGTTTTCATTTCGCCTGTCAAGTTAAATTCCAATTTAGTCTATCGATACCATAATTTACGAGTATTTTGAAGGAATTTATTGGAAGTTTATCTGTCATATAAGCCACTATTAACTACTAAGGCTATGGTATAATCAAAAACATAGCCTCGAATTCACTTTTTTTTTGTTTGTATTCGAAAGGTTTCATCTAACCAATCAAATATTCTTTGGTTTACAAGACCAGTCGCACCGGTTTGACAGTGCTCTTCTCCACCTTCCTCCACAGTAAATAGTACATACCTTTTAGAAGATGATGGAACCGATACTAACCCTTCATAAACTTTTTTTGGTTGACCTGGAAAGGAATCATCCTTCTCACCCTCTAGCACTAGGGTAGGACATTTAATATTTTTCAAGGTATCCTTGACTGAATATTTTTTTGCACCCATTATCAGTTCGTAGGCAGAATTCGACCCGGTAGTCCACATCCCATGTTTCATGTTGAATTTTATGTTAGAATTGGATTGCATTAACTCATTCAATGTTTTGTTTACAAATTCTGAATCGCCTCTATCTAATGCATCTAGCATTTGTGGGATAAAGCCCGCTGTGATGCTATCATAACCATCATATACACCATCATAAAGGATGAGCGCAGAAAAACGATGCTCAAAGGAGCATGCTCTGGCAGCTAATAGTGATCCCATACTTATGCCCATTAAAGCTATTTTTTCTGAATCTATTTTATATTTACTTTTTTTTGATAAAGCAAAATCTAATACCGGAGTGACGACCCTTTCCCAATCATATCTAAAAGGTAGTTCCTGCTTGATAATTACATTACCTTGACCAGGACCTTCAAATGTTAGACAATTGTACCCTCTGTCTAATGCAGGTGCTGCAGCAAAAAAATATAGCTCCTCTAATGTGGAATCAAATCCTCCATGAACTATCAATGTAGGCAAAGCGGGATAATTTGCAATCGACCGATCATGATTGCCATTTCCTAATGCGTTTTTTTGTTGAATCCCCACATTACTGTGGCTGTCAAGTTGAACCTTCGAGCAGTTGTCATCGTCATTTTTTGATGCGTGATAAAAATATCCTGGTAGAAGTATTCCTTCATAGGGTATTTCAACTGGTTCAACTACAAAAGAAAATAAGGAAATAGCCTTCTTAAAACATTCTTTACTTAAATCAATGGTGAAGGCTAACTTTTGATCCTTTGAATCAACCAAGAAGAATGCCGATGTACGGTAATAGTTTGTCGCTCTAAGGTACGCCTCTTTGGCACTGATCATATGGCCTTTAGTCTCGCTA
>DATEIH010000050.1:0-2815 GCA_035279165.1 Candidatus Nitrosocosmicus sp.
ATTAACTGATTCATGCTAAGCTGATATTATTAGACAAGAAAAGTGATAAAAGAATAAATTTAATAATTTTCACGTATGTGGTTCAGACAATATTGGTAAAGAAAAATAAAACCAAACCAGTTAAGAATGATACTTGCTTGGGATATGATTTTTTTAAATATAATTGTGAATCTGAAAAAGTTTCCTACTACAGAGACCAAGAAATGAGGTTATTGTCTATGGCAATAAACCCCTAATCCTCATTTCTATTGGACTATACGGATGCAGTTAACACCTTGGCCGTATAGATAGAATCCTTCTAACTTAGTATAAATAGGATATTCAATAATGTTATAACAAATAATAAATAAAATATTTATATACATACTGTCTTATCTTTGTATTTAGTTTTCATCAACCGAAAATTGGAAATTTTCAATCTATCCTTAATGACATCAATTAGTTTGAATGTTCAAACTGCGGTGCTTCTGCCCAAACAATTTGATTTTTGGTCATAAATCTATTTTTATTCGCTTTGGTATTTGTATCAGTATCTTAAATAATTGTTGATTATTTGACCTGAATGTCTAATTGCTGGTTTATATCATATTCACCAATTCTTTGAACAGTTATTTTTATCTGCCAATTGCCATCTTGACTAATAAAACTCCCAGATTTGGAATAGTTTCCTGCTTCTACTTTATTCATGGTGTCAACAAGTGGCCCCAAATTCTTCTCTGGGTTGTTGAACTCCAAAAATACATTTTTTATATTTTCAACTGCTGTTCCATTTGCATGTACGATTCCAAGAGTAAAGTTGTTCTGACCTACACTAAAAGGAGTGATTTTAAATTTAAGAACTATATTATCAGCAGTTGTAAAATTCTTAGAATAGCCTGTGGAGCCATTCACATTAGGCATTATTTGAGAATTTTGGACTTGAGTATTTTTATTATCAAAAGTAAACACATAGGAGCCTTTGGTAATGTGTCCGTCATCCTTCGATAAAGCTGCCCAGTTTACTGTATATATTCCTGGGGTAATTTTTGATTTATCAATCGATACAGCGAGGGTTTTGTCTGAATTTGATATCTTTAAATCATTGGAATCTATTCTTTGATTATCGGAATTTAACACCTTTATACTACTTGCCTTCACTTCAGGTCTTTCTGTAAAGGTTATTGTAACTTTGTCTGGTAAAGACTGAGGTGAATCAAATACTTTGTTTGGAGACGGATCATATGTTACAGGGCTTGCATGACCATATACAGGAAAAAAAGATAATCCTGTGCCTACAACATATAAAAGAGCAAAAAAGACAACATAAAGTATTCTCATGTCTTTTATTGGATAGCAAAATTAAAAACAATTGTTGTACAATGTTCGAAGTGATATAATAGATCTATTGCAATGTCGTCTTCTTATAACTGGATTATATTTTTATGGTCAACCTACATTCATGTGATTATTGTGATGGGAGTCGTTCATCTTCATATCTATTGATCTAACCTTTGATTCTTGTACAATAAATATTACGATGCTATTATCAGTGATAAATGATTTTGTTGCCCCTTTAACGTAGGGAGTGTACTTGATATTCATAAATTTAAAACATCTGAGCAAACATATAATTAGAAATATTTCTGTTAATAGCAAGTTTTTTCTAAATGATGAAATCTTAATAATTTAATATCTTCGAATTGATTTTAAATAAACGGCTGAATAATTAATGATTTAAAAAAATTAGGATTTGAAAATCAAAGTTTGTACCGAATTGGGTTCTACATTTACATTATTTAATATACTGGTAGTACCATCAGGGAAAGCAGCTATTATTACGTATTTGCCAGAATCCAGATCTTGAAATAAGAATTTCCCTTCATCAGTTACTGATAAAGTTGTCGTTTTGGACAAACCTCCCTGTTCTACTGCTATCATGATGGTACCAATTAATGGTAATTCTAATTCATTTAGTACATATCCATTAATAGCGCCCAAACCATTCTTATATACTGGTAAAGGATCAAAGATAGATCCCAGACTTCCAGCTGGGGAGAGGATATTACTTCCGACATATCCAGTTAGGAGGATGGCAGCTACTATCGCTACGCTGATGGTTATCATTTTTCTTTGTTTGATGAGTACCTGTAAGAAACCCTCATGTAGATGCATCTCATTGATATTGTGTTTATTTGTTAATGATTGCATATATACAACAATATCATTAATGTCGGGATCTATTTAACGTTTTACTTAATCTTGATAATATCTATAAGTTTAATTCTAAAGATTATATAAATATTATTAATGGTAATTAAATTATAAAAATTTTATATGTTGACAAAGATATATAAGAAAAATATTTGAGTTTTGATTATCTACTATATTTGTTAAAAACTAGTATTTACCCATGAGAAGGGGCTTAGAACAACTTCCCACAGGTGAGAGAGACACTGGCTAGAATTCCTCAAATAAAGCAATGTTGATTTAGAATTTAAGCGTTAAGGGAATTAAGTTCTATCCTATTATGATATAAATTGCCATTAAGAAAAAGAACATATTATACACTCATAACAATGTGAAATGATGATCTTATCCCTTAACTATTCTAACAGCTACATAAAGTTCAAGATCAGCACCTAAAATAAACACCTTTCAGGCTAAGCTCATCCATTAGTTTACCAGTCTAATTCCAACTTTGACGTGTTTACAAAATAGTTAAAAGCAATAATATGTTTTTATCCTTGATGAAAAAATCTACTGTAATTACTTTATTAGCAATTTTCATATTTCCTTCCTTTTTGATAGCATCTGCACCGACAATCCATGCTCAACA
>DATEIH010000051.1:0-2022 GCA_035279165.1 Candidatus Nitrosocosmicus sp.
GATCTAAACCCAGAATATGCAGTTATGTCCAAGACCGAAGGACAAAAAAAAATGTCAAGGAATGAAGCAAACTATTCTATCCCAATTATGTAATCACAACACGGGAAATCAAATATTGATAGTGATTTCACTAGAGATAAATTGCAATCATATATTTAAATATCCTATAACTTTGTTTGGTTCCATATTCTAACAGTGAATTATTTTAAACTTTCAAATTTTGAAATCTAAATCTTTCCATGTCAAAGATATACTCTCAAAAATAAAACAAATCGTTTCCATTAATAATATTTATTTTATGTATTCTGCTACTTTGTTTGGTTCCTTACAATATACATTTTATCAAATGCAATTAACCCATAAGGTGTAATGAATCAAATTTGAGCAAAAGAACAAAAATTAATAGCGCGAAACGTATTTGATATTAATTGAGTATTATTGGATTTAGATAATGAAGATTTCGCAAACAATCACTGCAAACACATACGGGAATTAGACCCGCTAATCCGGTTTGTTGGCATAGCAAATGGGATGGGCACGTTGGTAGGAACTTCCTACCGAGAACAATTGAATATACTGATGAATGAAACTGAAACAAAGCTTTATGCGATGCAAGCAGTATTTCGAGCAGAAATTCGTGAAGATTTTCAGAAAAATTTGGGATCTTTAAATTATTCAGTGGGCAAGTATGACAGGCTGATACGCGCTACAATTCCAATAAGAAACGTCAGTGAAAGTAAATACTACCTATTAATCTCATTTGATATCGAGGCTAATTCAATATTTATTATTGAAAACAAAGTTCTCCATTATATTAAGCTAATGGCACCGGAGTAATTGATATGCAGTAAACCGGGCTATAAATTTGGATAATGGAAAAAGTGATTTCCTTATATGATCAAATAAATCTAATCTGAGTTGTAATAATTCGATTATTACATATGTAAAATTACTAATTGTTATAAGGGTTGATGTAGTAATTATATGTATGAGACAAAAATTTTCAGCAGGAAGTAAATGTGAATGTATGTGCCATGGGAAAGCGGGTATTACAGAATATTGTGGTTATTGTTCTTCTTCACATCGTAGGATGAATACAAATCAAAGACCCAGAAGGTAGCTATACTATTCATAGGTAGATAACTTCCTAAAAACTTGCAAATCTTACCGATCTATTGATATCGGTTTATATAATTCAAAGTCATTTTTAAGATAATCAATTACTTTGACATTAATGTAAAGATAGAGAAATCGGTTAGGAAATTTATGAGTTATTTATTTTTAGGGGTTCAAATATACTCTGAACCACTGATTTTTTAACCATTAAACCAATAACTATAAATGATCAGATTCTTGTTTGCACATTTTGCGCTGGGTTTTTTAAAAGGAGTCAGCTAGATATTGATTAATTATTAAGCTACTGCGATTTGGCCAATCAAGTTTCTTTCCAATGCTTTTCTAAATCTCCGAGTCTGTTCATAGCATCAAGATTATTCTGTAAATCGCAGAATAAAGGCTCATTTCGGATCTTTACGAAAACTTCAATGACTTGATCATCAGTAACGCCATGTTTTATGTCATAATGGATATTCCTAATTATATTTGATAATTTGCCATATTTCTTATGTTTCCTTATCTCCCATTTTGATGCATCCTCGGGGAGTCCTTTAACATATTTTATAACGGTCTTTTCCATATTTTCAATATGCCAGCTTTTTAGGGGAAAATTATTTTGGTTCAAAAAAACATCCATTATACTATATATTAAGAGGTATATAATGTTGACAAATTAATTCCCCCTTCATGTCATAAAGTAGGTCATTGTTTATTTATCTGTGTGAAATTTTGCCATGATTTCATATCTCCTTGTAAACAAGTTTTCTCCATCGGACAGATGCAGATCCCACAGTGAAAAAAATTAATATATCAATAATCATGATAATTATATAATATTTTGGTCAAGGAAATGATGCCTTTATGATTACTTTTGTCATCTCTATTTAGACAAGCGCTCGAGTTAAG
>DATEIH010000052.1:0-9674 GCA_035279165.1 Candidatus Nitrosocosmicus sp.
ATTAACTACCTAACTCTATCAATTTCAATATCGAAAATTTAATTGTTGGGACTTCTGCCCTGAAATAGATATATGAATTAAATCCTGTTTCTAAAACTATTATTGCTGAAAGGAGATTATCTCAAGCTCAAAGTTTTAATCGCTGCATGTCTCAAAAATAAAAATTCAATACTATCTAAAACTTGCTAGAAAATTTGTTATTTTATTGATATAAGTAATCCAGTTTCAAATTAGAATTAAGTTTCAGACGCTCATCGTAATTTTAATTCAATCAAACTATAATTTCTTCTTTAGTGTTATTTCCTAAGCGCCAATTCCTTACGAACAATGAATTTAAAATATCTATACCCGGCCTCGTAATTTGAATAAATAATCAAATACAAACCTATCAGATTCTATAATTCCAAACATACTAAATTCTTAAATATATTATTTGAGGTGAAAAATAAATTTGGATATCGAAATTATGGAAAGTACTCTAATTACTTTCATTAACAATAGTAGTAATATTTTTCGTATAATTATACTGTACTTATTTCAGGTTAGTATTTACATTAAATTAAGATATTTCAAAATCTATAATAACAAAGTGCATATGTTTACCATAGTTTGGTATATTAGTATTAAGGCTGATACACTATGTCATTTAACAACTCTAAGAAACTATCTGTCACCATCCTTGGGGTAAATATAATTGAAAAACAATGTTCGATCAAGATGGCGTGTATCGATTTACGCCTCGTTTTGCTTAGTTTTATTGGTGGCAAATAGTGTCATTCCAGTTGGTCTGATTACCACTTCCTTTGGTCTACAGTTTGAGCCATCGCTGATACCAATGCCATTGGGTTTTTCTGACGAAGTGGTGTTGAATCAAAATGAGGAAAACTTAGGCCTTCACGATAATATAGTGAAAAGATCCTCGGACTTTTCGACTGATCCTGGAGTAAAAAAGGAAGTAATGCACCATGATATTGCTTACAAAAACCAAGATATTGATTCACAATCCGGCAAAGTTAAGAATTCAGCTCGAGCCGAATCAGAAGGGGTTAATGAAAAAGACCACTCTTATCATGACGAAAATAGGCACAATGGTCAGAATGGTCAGAATGGTCAGAATGGTCAGAATGGTCAGAATGGTCAGAAGAACATCAAGGGACCTGTCAAACTTACATTTGTAGACTCCTACTGGACAAATAATATTGCTCCAGAAACTGTTGTTGCCAGTATTTCATCCGGCCAGGTTACTGCACAGCAAATGCCTCCTGTTGTTAAACAAGAGGTAGATCCTGCAGAGGGTAATTCAGTACTAGCAGTAACGATCATTAATCAAGGCTTTTCAGATATATCAGGTGTTAAAGGATATTTTGATTTTCCTTCTGGATTCAAAGCGCTAGTCACTCCGGATAATGTTGATTCTGATACAGCAATATCTACCTATAATGGCGTAGTAAAGGCTGGCCAATCATTTGTTCTTTATTTCCCAGTAAGCATTTTGCAAGATACCCAGGTTGGAAAAGAGTACCAAGGTCAACTGAAAATAAAATATTTCAAATTGACTGAGCAGTCCAAAAAGGATTTCAGAACTGCCAACATTGAGGTTCCATTTAGACTCTCTGGTAAAGTACTCCTCGAAGTACAGGGAAGTAACCAAAATTCAATCGCTCCAAATTCCAACGGCCAGTCACCTCAATACCCATATACCAGCTCAGATATAATCAATGCAGTTGCTGGCACACCAAATACCCTAAAAATCGAGCTCTCCAATTTGGGAAGCGCTACTGCTACAGGGGTTGTCATAAATGTTTTGAATAACAATCAACAGATAACTAATGGTAATCAAGTCCTTGCGGCCTCTAATTCAAGTAATTCAGCAGACGTAACAACTACACAGGTTCCATATATAAATTTGGGTAACACAGTATTTAATGTTGGAACTCTTTCGCCCAATCAGAAATCCGAAATAGACCCGATCATATTTCCGCCAGTTTCATCAGCAAACGCTATTCAAAATATCGAAATCAGAATTTCATACAATGATGCATATGGAAATAAGAAAACTATTAACCATCTACTTGGTATTCAAGTAATACCTACATCCCCCCAAAACGATTTCTTTGTTTCTCCTGCCTCAAACGAGGAAGACTCAATGACTCTAAATCCACCCCAATCTGTTTCAGGACAGTTTAATTACTACAGAAATAATGGTGATGTCAGCTATGTAGAAATGAGTGATGTTTTTCCTTTTAGAGCGAATCCTATGATCACTCTCTTATCTCAGGAAGCACCCACCAGTCCAATTGAAAACCCGGCAGTACAGGATCAAGAAAAACAATTAGAAATTGTTGCAGGCAAAGTAGAAAATATGAGTTTTAGTATAAACAGTTTTGGTGAACCCGGTCAAAAGGCTAATGAGACGCTATCTAATATTGCCATTACATTAACTCCACAATCACCATCAATCAAAATACTTGGAAATTCGGTCTGGAATATACCTAATGCAGGGAATGTACCCGATGTCCTTACTACCAAGGTTTTTGCATCTCCATCACTTATTGGGAATCCAGTATTTTTCACAGTTAATATAAAATATTTAAAGAATTATCAAGAATTAAAATCTGCAAATTTTAATCTTGGTGCCGTCGTAACCGGAAATATAAATCTGGATGTAAATGATTTGACTTTAAGACCGATTGGCAATTCATACAATATAGCGGGAAATATTTTAAATCAAGGCAATACATTGGCACAGTTTTCAAAGATTTCAATAACGGAATCACCAATTCCAAATTCTATAATAGATAACTATAACGGATCATCTATTAATAATGTATCCTCAAAAGAAAATGAAGTTTCGGAATATATAGGAGACCTTCCAGTCAATCAGCCAATTCCTTTTAGTATGCCAATTCCAATATCCCAATTGCAACATCTAGTATCTCCTGGGGAGAACTCATCGACAAACTCCGTCTATCCGCGAGATAATTCCATATTTTTACCAGTCAAATTGACATATACAGACAGCATTCAAAAGGTTCATGAAATAGTTCTGTATAAGTCGCTTCCAATTGATCCTGGCTCAATAAACAATTACCTGGGACAGCCTCCTAACAATAACGGATTTATAAGCACCTACTGGGCTTCCGACGCCCCCCTTCAAAGCAATTCTGCATCTACCTCTAATACATTTTCGAAACTGTCCAATCAAAGGGCAGTAGGCCCCGGGGAAGGTAGCTCGATACTAGCAGTAGAACTTTCTAATACTGGTTTTTCAGACATCAGTGGGGTCACAGGGTACCTGAAGTTACCACCAGGATTCATAGCTGATAATTCGGCTTCAGCTAACTTGATAAATGATCAACAACAAAACATAGATAAATATACTTCAGTGGCAAGTTCAAGCGATGTTATTAAATCAGGGCAAACTTATACGCTATTTTTCAAGGTCAAGGTGTTAGGGACTGCAACCCTTGGAAACCATATCGGATCATTGTCCCTCTATTACTTTAAGGTGCCTGACACAAAGATTGGAACATACCGCACCCAAGATATTGATATCCCCTTTTACGTTCCAGGTAAAGCGATTCTAGATTCCACTTCTAATACAACTGATCTTCAACCCGGAATAAACAATCCAATAAAATTGATAATCAGTAACAAGGGAACAGCGGATGCAACTGGTGTTATCCTACAAATTTCTGAGTCTGATCAAACTGTAATATCAGATAGCTCAGGTAAAAGTGTAATTTCAAATGAAACATCAATTAATACTCTCGATAAAGATACATCATCGTTGCCTGTTATTAACACCGGGCAGAGCACGTTTAATATAGAAAATATACCAATGAATGGATCGGCGGAGGTACTTATTAATATAATGCCTTCCATTAACGCCGGTGAAAGTCTTCAAAAAATAAATTTGCACATAAACTACATTAATTCAGTGGGAGCACCAAGTACAATTGATAAGAGCATAGGTTTCAGAGTTTTACCTAATCCACCTGATGGAGGACTGAGCATTTCTACAACTACATCGGGCAACCCTGCACCTCTCGCACCCAGTACTCCTAACACCAATAACAATCAGCAAGAAGAGGGGGGATTGAGTGTCTCTCCTAGTATATCACAGGAACCCCAAATGCAGAGTGGATCAGGCAATACGACGTTTATGAATGATTTTCAAAAAAAGGCAGATTATGTTGATATAGATCTCAATAAAATTACAGACATTTCTAACTCCTTGCATTTTATTTCTACGGAAAATTCTACCATTCCTTCTCAGGAATTGTCTCCAAATGATCCTCATGTAGATACCCTTCCTGAAACAGATGAAGATACCGTATTCTTGACAGCTGGAAAAATTGATGATTTCAAGTTTAATATTACCAATAACAACAATAATCCAATTCGAAATGCAGTGGTAACCCTCACTGCTAATAATGGTGCTTTGGAAATACTTGGAAATTCAAAATGGAATCTAGATACTGTAAACCCTAAAACTACATTACAGTTTCCAACCAAAGTATTTGCTTCTAAAACTCTGATCAACAGTCCGATATCATTTAGGGTAGATGTTGAATATGTCAATAATGGTCAGCTAAAATCAGATTCTTTTTTCATAGGTGCAAATGTTGTTGGGGAGATAGAAGTAACCATCAATGACCTTGCAATAGATAACATTGGTGGAGTTTTAAATGTGGTAGGCAATCTATTGAACAAGGGTAATACCGGTGGTCTCTTTACGACGATTGAAATAGTGACAGATAAAAGAATCATTGAAAGGGAAATTGAAAATTTATCAGCAACCGGGCAGAATGTTAGCAACTTAAAAACTGTAACTCCTGCTTCCACAACCCCAGAGTACTTGGGCGATCTAGAGGAAGATTCACCGCTACCATTCAATATCCCTCTGTCTACTAGCAATAAATCATCTGCCGGAAATTATCTAGTACCACTTAAAGTTGAGTATTATGATGACTTGAGAAATCAATATGTTATCTATGAAAGTGATATTGTAACAGTTAACCAACCAGAACAACCCACTGAAGAAAGTCACGGAGTAGGATCATTGTTTACTGCATCTAATCCATTTGGTTTGATAATGCTAGTGGTAATCATTATAGTAATCTTATTAATTTTGAGATTCTTGCGAAAAAGATCAAGAAAGAAAAAAATAGCCAAATCTAGTTCGAGTAAGGATAATTCAAGTTTCATAGATTTACTAGATAATGTTAAAAAAGACGATGAGTTGCAGAAGAAAAAAAATGATCAAGAAAAAAAATGATTCCTTAAGTCTAAATTATAGTAGCATCAATATCTCTTAGCTCCTAAAATGTCAGAAAACCCTATAGGATTCCTAAACCAAACTTTTATTGCCCAAATCATGGCATGAATACTAGACATTGTTACTCTTTTTTGTTTTTCAAAGTAGCCGAATTCAAAAACCCACAGAGAGAAATCAATGAAAGTTTATTTTTACACTAGAATTATAGAAGTAAATATGAAAATAAATGTCAAAGCTATTGTACCTATACTCAGCAACTTGAGGAAGATTTCATATTGATAAGTGATCAAACTCTTGTTGTTATTTCTTTTATTATATTTATAGAGTCTAGAAATTCTAATCTCGATATAACTTAGAATAAATGGTATTAATGAGAGAAGCAAAGATACTGATGTTATTGTGTTTGTCTGCATTACAAACCCCGCAATAAATGGTAACATTCCCCAAGATAATGCAAACCAATAATTCTTGTGAAAAATTCCCCCAAAAAGCTCAAAGTTGTAGGCAAAAAGGAAAAAGCCTTCTATAATTCCAACAAATACTAACAGTGGAGCATACAAAAGAGCGTAATATAATCCAAGCCCGTAAGAAAAACCCAAACAACATAATATGATTAACCATGACTGTTTTTTGGTGAATAAATCCCCCCACGGTTTTATCTTTTTGGAGCCTATATTATCTGCCACATGCGCCCCAATTCCTAAGGCAACAAAATAAATTAATACCAAAATTGCAACTTTCTCGTAATCAGGTGAACCATTTATCAAGCTTCCCCAGACGACAAATGAAATACACATGCCTGTGTATGGAAGAAAAAGCATTCCACATAACATTCGAAATCTTCGGGGTCCAAACTTGGGTACGAACCACTCATTCAGTCTAGAGTCGTCATTCATCTTTGTACGCTGAAATTATGGCAGCAGTTTCGAACGTTTTAGATTGCTTACATATATGGACAAAGCCATATGATCTAAGTATTGATCTTATCTCTGAATCCCAATGGTTGCTAATAATGAGTTTGTCTAGTTCGTTGAACACACTTGTCCATTTCCTATTAGTCCCCCATAGAATCCTGATGATTTTAAAATAAATTTTCCAGGCCAACTGATAAGCAATTTTCGTTGGATAAGTAAAATCGTGAAGTATAAGCAGTCCCTTTTGTTTCAAAACTCGATAGCATTCACCAACCAAGTTATCTAAGTTTACGTATTTGGGCAAATAAGATGCCACTATGCAATCAAAACATCTGTTCTGAAATGGCAAAAATTCTGCTGTACCATTTACTGAATCGATCTCGATTTTTTTCTTGCTCAGTTCACAAAGGTAGTCAAAGGTCAGATCAATCCCATATACTATGTTACCGTTCTTTTTTAATAGGGAAGTTAAAATTCCTGTACCGCAAGCCATCTCCAAAACCAGCGATCCCTTGGGCACACACTCTACCAATTTGTTTTTCCAGATCAAGTCTTGTCCCAATGTTGCAAGCTTTACCAATTTATCATAGCTATCAGAGTTATTTTTGTTAAAAAAGCTCTGTGCTAGCTTAAGTCCCATTGCCATCTCCATGTCTTAAATATCATGCAAAACTAATATTATTGGTGGTTAACTATCACTTGAATACTATAATTCAAAAGATTAAATTATTTTAAATTACAAATTCTAACATGGGTCAAATTACTAATGTATTGTATATTATTGTAATTACTATTGCTATGTGTGTGGGTGGCACTTTACTAACCATTTTGGTGGACCAATCTTTTGATGTTCCGGCCTTAGTGGACCAGATACCTCGTCTTGTGGTTAATCAAATTCTTCAAATGTAATGATTAGTTATTAATCTCATGGCGAGGGCAAACACATCGAAACAAGAAAATCTATCAAATATTATAGAATACTTTTACAGATTAAAAGAATTACCCAGAACCGGGTGGAAACAAAAATTGGATATCGAAAATGCGGAGTCTGTTGCATCCCATACCCTTTTGATGATCGTTTTGGTGTTTTTTTTCTCAGAGAAATATGAATATTCGTGTAAAAAAAAAATTAAACTTATTGAAATGACGCTAATTCATGATCTAGCAGAATCGATAACCGGTGACATTACCCCAGAAACTATGAATAAAGAGACGAAAAGAAAACTAGAGAATGAAGCGTTTAATAAGATTATACAAAATATAAACTCTAAAAGCTTGAAAAATAGGTATTCAGAATTATGGCACGAATATCAATCGGAAAAATCTTTCGAATCAAAGTGCATCCATCTACTTGATAAGCTTGAAATGGTGTTACAAGCAAACTATTACTTTGCTAATAGGAAAGGAATTAGAAAGGACGATGTTGCACCCTTTTTTCAGTCCGGACTTAGATATGCATCTAAACGATCAAACTCTCGATTAGCCAAGATCTCAAATAATAATATTAAAGATACTAATGAATTAGAAGATATAAAAGAGATATTAGAGTATTTTAGTAGATAAATCATGCAATATTTCGTTGCTTTGAAAATCGGCGAAAAGAGAGTAAAAGACGCACAGGAATTATTATCAACTTTTCTGTCTGATGGTACTCCAGCGCTACCTGCGCTTGCGTTGAAAGATAATAAGAGTAACAATTGGGAACCCGTAGGAGAGGAGAACTATTTTGCTATAGTCCAGGAAGAACAAGGATATCTTATCGCCATTTGTGATAAGGATGGCATAGCTAAATCGATTGCTAATTGGTTTTCAGTTCAAACTAAAGATAATATAAAAGATAAAATAGTACAAACAGGGAACATTCAGGAATATTTTGGCAAACTATCGTTACCAGTTTAAAATATATCTTTTCTGAAGAAAGGAATTTTAAAAAGCATAAATAATGAATACAAATGGGTAAATTTGAAAAGGAAATAGAAGTAAGGGGTCATTTGGTTGACTCGTCAATACTTACCCGTATTTTTGACAAGATTATGGATTTAAAAGGCGATTTCACAGTAATGGAATTTCAGATAGGTAAGAGAAAAGAAGATCATAGCTATGCCCGTTTGGTGATTAGAGGTGATAGCGAAAATCACTTGACAAAAATACTGGAATACTTGTTTCGTGAGGGTGCTACCAGTGTTTCAGTAGATGAGGTAAAATGTATTCCTTCCCCAAAGGATATGGTCCTCCCAGATGACTTTTATAGCACCACTAATAACCCAACCCAGTTATTTTATAATAAAGAATGGATAAATGTTGGAAACATGATGATGGATAAATGCATTACCTTAAATCCCGACAACAAAAAAGCAGAATGCAAAACCAACCGGGATGTAAGAAAAGGTGATTTGGTGGTTACTGGTGAGAGGGGAATTAGAATTATACCTCAAGAGAGACCGAGAGAAGGAGTAGATATATTTCAGTTCATGAGTAGCACAAGCTCCAGTGAGCGACCTACCCAACAAATTGCAAAAAAGGTAGCCCTTGACCTATATCGCATAAAGAAAGACCATGGGAAAATAATTGTTGTAGCTGGACCCGTAGTAGTTCATTCAGGGGCATCAGATTTGTTGGCAAGGCTCATAAGACTAGGTTTTGTAGATGGAATTTTAGCAGGAAATGCTTTGGCAGTACACGATATTGAAAATGCAATACTTGGAACGTCTTTAGGAATGCACGTAGATGATGGTACCCTTGCTGTGCGTGGACACCGTAATCACATGTCAATAGTCAATGAGGTATTCAAGGCAGGATCTATCAAATCAATGGTAGAGAATAATGTTCTAAAGAGCGGTATTATGTACGAATGTATAACTAATAATGTACCATTTGTTTTATGCGGATCAATAAGAGACGATGGCCCGATTCCAGATGTCATTACAGATATAGTTGATGCTCAAAAACAGTATAAACTCTTGTTAAGAGACACTAATTTGGTAATCATGCTCTCAACAATGCTTCACTCAATTGCAGTAGGGAATATGTTGCCTGCTTCTGTAAAAGTGATTGCAGTAGATATCAACCAATCTGTAGTAACAAAACTACTAGATAGAGGAACTACTCAGGCAATAGGTGTAGTTACTGATATAGGATCATTCTTACCTATTGTCATGCGGAATTTAGAGGAGCTAGGAAGCATAAAGTAGTACAAATGATTGGAGATAGAATTTTTTAACTCTGTAGAAAGAGTCTAGTTCTGGATCATGTGTATTTACCTAGACAGGCGTATTAATTGAAAGCATGGATTTTACATTCAAAGTGACATCTATTGAATTAATTTCTAAAATGTTCCAAGACATTTCAGCCAATTCAAATTCTATTAGGCATCCGTTAGTGAATCAGGGCTCTACGATACCCTACTTTGTTACTTGAATTGCCGTTTACAAAGAAATCTTAAAGAACTAAATCTATTTTAGTTATTTTATAAAATAACT
>DATEIH010000053.1:0-5520 GCA_035279165.1 Candidatus Nitrosocosmicus sp.
GGATTTTATATATTATTTACCTTGAGTGATAAGGTTGTAGAAGGACTAATATCCAACAAAAAGTTTCTTTTTGTAGCCATATTGTAGTTGTTGTTGTCCTTTGTTGTCCTTGCTTTTGTACTACGAATCGATTCTATAGAACTTATTTGAGCTTTTATACGCGAATCGAATTGGAATGTTCAAATTATATTCCAAAGTCATACTAGGGGTTCTCGATATTATTTATATTTATAAACTCGGCCAATTTGCGGTTTTCATCATAGATGATTACACATGGATCATCTTTAGTTTTTTTAGGAAAGAAATTCCTGTTTAAAGCTCCGGGATTTAACACAAGTGTTTTTCCCATGTTTTCAATTCTTTTGACATGAGTATGACCGAGTATTAAGATGTCGAATAATTGACTTTCCACTAAGGAAGATGACAAGTCAGAGTTTGTTCCATGATATATGCCTATTTTTTTTGATGAAATTAAGAGTTTTCCAAATTCGTTTAGAAATAGAGCATGTTCAATTTCGGCGAATTGTTTCGTTATTCCCATCAATTCCCCGTCATTGTTCCCACGGACACCATAAAATTTTGTTTCTTTGTTTAATTTTTTGAATAAACTGATTATCCCTGGATAAACGTAATCGCCTGCATGAAAAACATGATCTACTTTCATCATGTTAAAAATTTTTATTGCTTTTTCAGTATTTTCAATATCATCGTGGGTATCTGAGATTACGCCGACTTTCACTAACAATAGTTTTATAATCATCATAAAAAATCTTGTGATGCTTCTATTGACACTTAATAATACGATATTCGAGAAACAATTTGGAATTTGACAATGTCAAGTATCAAGATATTAAAATTAGTACGGGACCAGCATATTTAGAATTCTGTGGATAGCATTTCCAAAAACGTTTAATTTCTCAAATTCATAAATCTTGATTTTTTTTCTGTAGAAGAGTATTATTTTCTGTAGAAGAGTATTATATTACTTGCAATCAAAGAAGGAATTTTGGGAGAGGATAGGGAGGAGCCTTACTTTAGGACTGTTCCTTCAAATAAATAGATGATTTCTTGTCTGATCTTTGAATAATATAAAAAGCATGGCAAGAAATTATGAGAGCCGCAAGAGTCATTTTAGTTGCAAATACCAAGTTCCATGGTGTTTCAGGGTTAGGATAACTTAAATTGATTTCATCAAAATTCAAAGAATTATTGATTGTATGCACAGTAATTAAGGCTCCCCACACCGTAAAATTATAAGTAAATTCGTAAGCTGCAACGACAATCAATATAATTGATAATACAGACAATATAGATCGAACTATTTTTGGTGTATTCTGGACTCTGCTATAACCAATTTTGGTAACACAAAACCATGTGATAACTGAGAAAATTGCTAGATAGGTAACCAATTTGCCGGATCCATCAAAGATTAAATCGTGCTTTACTATTGTTTCGCCTATATTTAATGTACCAGTTTTATCATATTCCACCCAACTCCAATACATTCCAAACATTGTTATGTACAGCATCATAAATGCTGAAAAATAGAAAAATGCTATATAAATAAAACGTGAATCAATACTATGAAAGAAATTGGTCAACATATCATTCATAAGTAGTATTGTTAGATAGTTCTAGCGAATATAAAATTAACTCTATAGAGGTCCGGGTTCATAGATACTTTTGATGAGTTTTAATAATCTCACAGCATCTCTTTCCTTCAAACTCACTTTATTCTTCAGTATATAACTTCTAAAACTTTCAATCTGAGACTTAATTTCAGGATACTTTAATTTACATCTGTCCAAAATATCTTCGTATGTCCTATATGGAAAATAGGTCTGTTTTGATACTTTAAGGATTGACCTTCTAGTTATACTATCTATAATCTTGTATTTTTGAGCCAAAAATAAATTGTATCTAATATCAATTAGTGCTTCGGATTTGTAATTGGTATAATCGGTAAACGTTACAGCTACTTCATCATCAGATTCCAATATTCCGTCTCTAAAAAGTCTAAAAATCTTACCTATTCCCATCATTCCGTATTTCTCAAGTTCGACAGCCCGTAGTGCACCCAAACTTGATGATCCAAAAACCTTCACATCCCTTTTTTTAACCAAATTATATACTTCAATTGGTGTTGGTGGGTAATCCTGTAGAAAGTACCCATCAACTAGTCCAACAATATTAACTTCTTTTAGTATCAACTGAAGCAGGTCACCTTTTTTAGCTGGTAGTCTGTAATCGGCATCTAGAATTTTTCTAGCTTTTTCCCTTGATAGAGATGGTCCTAAAAATATTACAGGTTTGGATCTAACCATTTTTTAACACTTTCCTTGGCTCTTTGACCGACAACTGATTTATTTATTTTGAATGTTTCCAATCCAGGGACAATAATCCTAATTACTGGTATATTCAGTTTTGAATTGGTCAAGTTTACCACTATTGCTTTCTTTAGTCCTCTTGCTCTTAATCTAGTCAGTATAAGTTTTATGTCATCTAATATATCATCATAGGCAAATGTATGAATATCGGAAAACGATTTCTTTTCTTTTGACTTTATGAATTGCCATGATCTATATTCATCACTATTTTCAGGATCATATTTCATCTTTCGTAGATCATCCCTCGAACCTTGAATATTAGCTGCCCTTGATTGGGATACTTCTGTTATAGCCCTCATTAGTGCAATTCTTGCATCTGGATGAGTTCCATGTCCTTCTACTAAATATCCATACTCATGATTAATCCACTCTGCACTACTTGCTATGAAAGTTGGAATTCCGAGGTCAGAAGTAATATCCTTAACTGTCAAGGGTATTTGAGAAAGTTTAAACTTATTGACTACTCTCTTGATAGGAACGTGTTCAATACTTTTTAGATCAATTTCTGGATAAATAGAATCATCATCCATAAAGTTCTTTGAATCAAATGACTTTAGTTGAAACCCCCTTTTTACAAGCGAATTTTCAACATTTTTTAATACATGATACTGAAATGCACTAGATGTAAATTCTGCCAAACTTACTGCATCCCTTTCTATAACTTCGCATAGGGCATGACAAATTGCTTCTTCGATTACATTCCCAGAAGCCAACCCATTTGTATGGAAGTAGGAGTATGGATTTATTGATGGTGGCGACGGAGTATATCTGAAAATTGTTAACGGAGCTGGCACCAATACTTCTGTCTCATTTAATAGATCATAACCTATACAATAATCCATCATCATTTCTTCATTTAAGTGGAATGAAATTGGTTCCACTACTTCATCATATTTTAGAACCATGTAACTTTGAGATAATTCTTTAAAAGTGCCCCTATGAATTTTTCCGCCAAAATTTGCAGGTAATGATGAAAACCTTTCAATGCTTTCCATTATTACACTAGCCCTTGCATGGTTTTTCGTTGGACCCTTCCCACTATATACCCAGATGTAATCCTCAGTTCCTGGTAAAACGGCTGAAAAATTAGGTATTTTAAGCCTATCCATATTTGTAATGTCTGCAATTCGTGTAATCCCAATTTCATGAATCAGAGAATTTACTTTTTCTAAAGTTTGTTCTACAGGTTGGATTCTAGATGTACCCATCACATTCCATTTTTTTTGAGATTTCAATGATAATTGAGATGTAGTTTTCAATAAGAATTTACATTCATCATTTCTATGAGATATTATTTTAATTATTGGATTGACTTGATAAAAATGCTAAATCAAATGGAATTAATGGATTTATAATCCATAAAATCCAGGAGGAAATCGTAAAAGTATATATATTATAAATCCTTTTGAGGAACTACTTGAGTTCTATTAATATAGAAGCTGAAGTTATAAGCGAGATTTTACTTAAGGCAGCCAGTGAACCCGAATTCAGGAAACGACTGATAAGGAGTCCGAAAAAAATACTTGATTGTTATAGTATTTCAATTGAGGCCAAACAGATAATCCAGAAAAGCATTGTGGATTTAACTCAATAGATTCTAATAGTTTTAATTATCAATCATAGAATTTAATATTTAATTAGTAAAATGAGCAAAGATTCTATCCATAACAGCTCCAAGTCCCCATTCAGTACATATTTTAGGATACCAAAGCTCACTCTAATTGTAATATTAGCAATTTCTTTTTTTTATATAACACCATATTTTTCACTTTCTGTTTTAGCCACAGTTAGTACGAACAATACCAGTCAAGGGTCTAATGACATTTCTTTTAGTGGAACAGTATCCTCAAATCACGATGTCTTTCATAATTCAGGGCTTGAACAATCATTTTTTATTTTACCAGTCAAAAATGAAAATACTACTTATTCAGGAGTCTTGACTTTTACTTCGAGTAAACCCTTACAAATACAATCTTTGAATATATTGGCCATAAATAATAGCTTGAAATTACCTGTACAATTTGGAACATTATATACATTTCCTATTAACGATACTGCGATAATTCCAACTAATCTGCTTGAAGAGCCAAAAAACACCGGTAGTGTCCAGTTCTCTGGGAATGGATTGCGTGTTATAACAAATGAACCTTTTTTGATTAGTTATTCTTTTAGTGGAAAAGTAATGCATTCGATCATAAATAATAATATAGAAAGTGCACTGGAGGTATATAGAGAGTTAACTGGAACGTACTCGTGAAAAAAATAAGAATTGAAGTTTCAATCAGATTGGGCAGAATCGGGCTTGTCGCTAGAACATTCATATAAAATATTTTTTGATTTACAGCTAATTTCTATTATGATCAAAAAACCATTCGAGAAACTAGTAATTAATCCCACAAGATTAATGAGCTAAAGTTTAAGACATTTTTAAATGAGCGGAGCAGGCAATAACTTATGGAACCATATTTTTTTAGTAAGTGTGAAATAAAAGTGTTATTTGAGAACAAGGTAGTAGGCGAAACCATCCAAAATAATTACAATATACTCCATCAATCAAATAGAGTAGAATTACTTGAAACGATATCTTCTAATCTTGTAATCGAAAATTTCGAGGGAAAGAATTTTGAATTTGCGTGTGCCTTGGCTTGGTCAATATGTGCTAGACATGGAAATATACAACTGGCTCATGTAAGGCGATTTAATGATTCGGACTTGATTGAGTTTGTAGTATACTATTCTAACTCTGATGTTATAGATGCAGAAAGAAAAGAACAGATTGTGTTTTATCATTCTCAAAATAGATTAGATTTCGAATACCTAAAACCTGCAAGCATATTGCAATTATCGAATTCCTACCTTAGTAAAATACATCCCGACTAACTTCTTTAAATTTTGTAAGAAATAATGGGCATTGATTTTTTGATTGAATGCCCATTATTTTTCATGGGATTTTATAATTAAGAATCTCTATTATGTGCAAGGCTCTATTAGTTTAACCAACTGATAACTGTAAGTTATACTATTGTACAATTTATTTAAATACTGTTTAAGTTCCCTTCTCCTAAAAGGTTTTAATTTTAATGATGTAGTGTCTAATATTTTAGATAATGGAGAATTTGATCTTGATAAAAAC
>DATEIH010000054.1:0-4290 GCA_035279165.1 Candidatus Nitrosocosmicus sp.
AGCCCAATACAAACAAGTATAGATGATGAGAATTAAACATTAAGTTTCAAATGCAATTGTTTGCAAACAAAATCTAGCTGTTAAATCTATACTGAAAATAAATAAAATTGTAAAGTCATGATTAAAGATCATTGAATTAGAGCAGGAGAAACCAAAGGACTAAAAATACTATAAAGTTCTTAAAATCAAATGCTTCTATTTTTTATGGAATGAAGATTTTATAAAAAAATTGATGATTGTACAAAACTTGGATATTAAATAATACGTTGGCCTATAATTCTATGAAAATTTTGAATTTTATTGCAATGGTAAGCATTGTTGTATCGACTACCATGTTAGATGGAATTATACGCCCTTCACTGGCGTTAGAAAAGCCCGAGTTAATGATCAAATAGGATTAGCGATCGAACCTAGTTCTGCAGGCAATTTGACATCCAGTTTGGGCTCTAATAAATCCAATGCTCCTGCTCCAGTCAAGTATAGATGACAAGCTAATTACTTATTAGGTGTTCCTCAATATATCTACAACCTGCTTACATGAAAAGATCTATAGTTTAAATAATTATCGGTTCATAAATAACTATGACTTCAGATAATAATTTTAATGAAAGCCCAAATCATTTCATGGTATTAGATGCAATCTCCAGAGGTATGAAAAAGTTAGACAGTATTGCAAAAGTTACAAAGTTATCCAAAGATGAAGTAGAATTAATTGTAAATGATTTAAGAAATCAGAAATTGATCAATGCTGTTATCAAGAAAGGCTTCTTCGGCAATAAGAAAACGGAATATCACATTTCAGAAACAGGTATGAAATTGCTAGATTCAAAAAAACAAGAGCTTTCACAGAAATCACAACGACTACAACAGCTCTACGAAACTGGCAATAGAGGTCAAATGCAAAGTTATATGGATGATAACAGAATGTGGATGCCGATGATGTTGTTTTCGGGGATTATGAGCATGGTAATGTTTGGATCTATGATGGCCTTTATGGGAATGGCTATGAATCCCGCTGAAAGTGCTCAGACTGAAGGCCAAGTGGATGAATCAGGAGGGTCAGGGGCTGATGATTCAGGAGCGGCTTCGTCGGATACAGGTGCATCTGATACAGGTGCATCTGATACAGGTGATTCAGGTAGTTTTAGTGATATGGGTGCCGATAGCGGGTTTGATACTGGGGGATTTGATTCATTCTAGAGAATGGATTAACCAGTAACAAAAATTTTTTTTTGATCTCGGTTAAAAATAAAACTTTCTGTATAATGAATCACTTTCATCTTTAGTAACATGCTGATCACAAATATTATTTTAAATCTATTGAGACAAAAAAAAAGAGCAACCATTGTCCATGTAGAATGTCTATATAGTTTTTCTCCGTTTATCGATGCGTCCTTAATAACAGAAGAGATTTAGTCATATTTTAGTTTCAAAAAACAGTGGCGCGTAAGAAATGAAATTACTCAAGCTGGTTAATTGCTAATACTAATAATTAGAGCCAAGAGTCTTTCTTAAATGGATTACATTTGATAAGACTTGGTAAAAAAAAGGTCATTGTTGACCAGCTGCCAGATGACCACGTTGTTCTTGTGATTGAATTCCTACATTGTTACATGCGAAAAGTACGTCCTCTCCAGAAACACATTGTGCTCCTTGACTAACCCATTGACCTTGCTTATCAACTTGTTGTCCAGTGTTATCGTTTTCCTCACTAGTTGCAAGAACCAACATAGAATCTAATGTAGCAAGTGAAGCAATCATAGAAACCGCTAAAAGGCTTGCATAAATAATTCTTATCTTATGTATTCTTGTTATGTTACTCAATATAATCATTGTATTTAGTTAGAATCAACTATATTATAGCTTAGATACATGATACTAAATTTATTTACCAGAATAATATCAAATAACAAGACAACGATATTTTATTATGGTTAATAACTTACAACTTTATTTATCTAACAAGAATTAGTAAGTTATTAACATGCGATAAAAAAATGATTTTTTCACAGTCTTTTTACCATCAATGAGGCACAAAGACTGCTTATGAATAGATGATCCTATACAGATTCATCATTATTATAGGATACTCATTTCAATATGCAATTAAGGTGAGGAATCACAAACATTGGTTTGACTCTAATCTTTTTCATCAAGTTAAACCTTTGTCGTGTTGTTCTTTGATTTATAAAAACCTGTCCTTTAAGAGTACCATTTTAAGAAAATAAAAACAATACAATGATCGGATTATTGAAAAGAGACTTTGGCACTTCCCTATTTTCGTTGTATTATAATTATGACAAATATGGAAGTTTAATCAGGAAAAAGATTCAAGGCACAGGAGTCTTATCATAAATCTGTTCAAATAGCAGTAACCAGATTTGTTTTTCTTATGAGTCCTTTCAAATTATTTTTTTAGAACTAGATGATAATAATTTGACTATGACCTGCCTAGGTAACTAATATACAATAGTTCTGATTATGGATGTAAATAGTACAAAAGTAGTAACTTTTCTACTATTATAAATTCTAATTCCAAAAATGACTTGATTTGTCAATAACACTAGAAATTAGTTATTGGTTATTCAAAACTTAAATAATTTCCCAATTATACAAATACATGTCAGCAAATAATAATTTTAATGCAAGTCCAAATCATTTCATGGTATTAGATGCAATTTCCAGAGGTATGAAAAAGTTAGACAGTATTGCTAAAGCTACAAAATTATCTCAGGAGGAAGTAGAATTGATTATAAATGATTTACAAACTCAAAAGCTGATCATTAAACAGACAAAAAAAGGTTTTTTTGGCAATAAGAAAATTGAGGTTTATGTTACCGACACTGGATTCAAAGTATTAGAAGCCAAAAAACAGGAACTAGTCAACAAATCGAAATATCTTCAACAGCTCTACGAAACCGGCAATAGAGGTCAAATGCAAAGTTATATGAATGACAACAGAATGTGGATGCCGATGATGTTGTTTTCTGGGCTAATAAACGCAGTAATGTTTACATCGATGATGTCCTTTATGGGAATGTCAATGAACCCAGCTGAAAATGTTCAAAGTGAAGCACAAACAGCTGAATCAGGGGGATCAGGGGCTGATGATTCAGGAGCGGCATCTGATACAGGCGATACTGGTGACTATAGCGATATGGACGTTGGTGGAATGGACACTGGAGGATTTGATTCCTTTTAGGTTCCACGGAAAAACAATACTATATATCTGCTACTTTTGTGGATAGAATTAGACCAACCAAAATACTTTTTATTAATAGTAACTAATATTATACGTGATCTTCCTTGTCAGAATTTAAGAGTATTTCGGAATTAAAAAAATTACTTGATGCAGATTGTAGTATTGAAAAGGTAGAACCACCCGTGTATGCTTCAGATATAGAGACCACCATAGTTAAGGTAACGCTAAAATGTCCAGACGGGAAAGGTTATACAATTAAAGCTTATAAGGATGAGTCATTTGCTTTAAGAGAATTCATTCGAAACAATAAGAATGTTTAATCAATATATCTCTTATTTATTATCTACATAGATTCTTTGAACGCCCTATACATTAGTCTGTGTAGGATTTCTACCTAAGGTTATCATATTGGATAAGTGACAACTAATAGAATACAATTGTAGATATTCAGAAAAAGATTGATACTATCTAAAGAATAGGATAAAAATGGTCTAAAGGAGAAGACGAACATAAAAAAAATAATTTTAATTTGTTTGTAGATAAGTGAAAAATAGTTAATATATCTTAGTTTGGACATTTTCACTACGGGAGAGACAAGTCTGTAATTTTTTTGGCCGGTGCATGTTCAATAAAAAGGTATACCACAGCATATTTTTAGTTCTGATACCTTGTACTAATCAACTTGCTGCTTAGATCATTAAACTAGAATATGGAAAGAAAGTTTTTTGGATTGATATCAGATTCATAGTGAACAAGACCTTTATCTTTTAATTCATTCCAAACATTATCAATGTAATCTTTACTAAATTTTGATTTAATAACATAGACTTTATTCAGAGACTCTTGTTCATTTTCACAATAATTAGTACTATCTACTAAAGTAGTCGCTACCTCCAGCCACTCAGGCTCCTTGTCCTTAAATAAAGTCAAAAATCTGTCAGTAAAGATAGAGTTATCCGCCCACCTCTTCTCGTTTATATCAGTGGACACCCTATCAAGATCTAACCCGTCATAACAATAATTTGCTAGGTCTGAAGAATATGGCCCATTTCTATAAATATTATACTCATAGCCAAAGTCATTTCGTA
>DATEIH010000055.1:0-4580 GCA_035279165.1 Candidatus Nitrosocosmicus sp.
TGATCGCATTAACTAGTTTTGTGCCTCTTACCCCACAGTCGTTCTTACTGGCGATTCTTGCCACAGTAACCTGCTCCGTGGTGGTAATGCCTGCTCTCCAAAAGTTCTTTGGCCAATGGGGATTACCTGCACTTACGGGACCATTTGTATTCACTGCATGGGTTTACATGATCGCTATCTTCGGATTCTATAACATACCTGCAGGGATAGGATGGTCTAGGGCAGGATAGTCCAGTTTTATTCAGGACCTACCAACCCACACTCTCACAAACCAACCGATCAACAGCTCAACTAAATTTTCTTTTTCTTTTGTTTCATCTGTTCTTGAATTTCCCGACTTGAACTAATCAGTCGTCTTAAAATCATTCAATTAAAGTAATATTTTACATCTTTTATCTTATTACTGTAGTGTCCGAGCTTGAAATAAATCTGAAAAAAATCAAATCCAGTTCAAAAATGTCAGATAGTCAAAAAATCAAGAAGTTGTATGATTTGATGCTTGCTCAAAATATCGAACCTATTGTGTTGAGGCTTTCGGGATATATTAAAAGCAAACCTATGAAGATTGACTATCTTCTTACATTTACTCCGACTAGAATTATCATGGTTAAAAAAAATGTGCTACGAAAAATGACAGATCCGGGTTTTGTTGCTGGAATTGGGCCGTATCTTTATTATGTTCTGTCTGAAAAAATAAAATTCTCTGATATTAAGATAAATGATTCATTTATTTCTAAAGAACAAGATTCAGCAGCAGGATCAAAAATGTCTAACGAATTTTCTATCAAATACTCTGATATAAAAAAAATGGTATTTTACCCTGATACCAGAACTTTGATTTCTAATATGCTTGGCACCGCTATAAATGAAAATGTCCTTGTCATTCATACAGTGAAGGAAAAATATGAATTCAGACTTTCAACTGGCAAAAACGGTCCCTATGACAAAACATTATATTGGTTAAAGACATGTTTACCTGTTAAAATTTCTGACTACTGACATTCGATTTAGTCGACATCGACTAAATATCTGATAATGGTAATTGTTCATATATATTGATTATTATTTTGAATTTTAAAATAACTCACTAGGTTTGTTATATGTGAATTAAACATGATGTTAGCCCCAAGAGAGATTGAAAAAATGATGATTTGGACGGCAGCACAAATTGCCGAGGGAAGAAAACAGAAAGGAGTAAAACTAAATTATCCTGAATCAATTGCTTATATAGCCAATTTTGTTGTAGAAGGAGCACGAGAAGGAAAATCAGTCGCAGAACTAATGACATCTGCAAGAAATATTTTAAAACGAGCGGATGTTATGGAGGGAGTGCCTGAGATGATACATACAGTACAGGTGGAAGTTACATTTCCAGATGGGACAAAATTAGTTACAGTTCATGATCCAGTTCAATAGGTGAGTTCTGAATGACAATCAAAATTATTTCTAAATTGAATTTATACGGAGGTTTTAATTTATAATGATTCCAGGAGAATATGTTTTATCTGAAGGCGATGTACCTTGCAACGAAAACAGAAAAACCATAAAGATTACTGTAAAGCATACTGGTGACAGACCATGTCAAATAGGGTCTCATACACACTTCTTTGAAATCAACAAAGTTCTTGATTTTCCAAGAGAGCAAGCATTTGGTTATCGATTAAACATACCAGCTGGCACATCAGTCAGATTTGAACCAGGTGACACAAAGGAAGTTGAATTGTGTGAATTTGGAGGTTCAAAAGTTTGCTTTGGATTTAATGGTTTAACAAATGGAAGCATGAAGTCAACAAATATAAAGAAATCTACAATGGAAAAAGCCAAGTTCTTTGGTTTTAAAGGAATGGGTAATTAGGAGAGGATATTATTGGTCTTAAAAGTAACAAAAAAACAATATACTGATCATTTTGGTCCAACCACAGGCGACAAGGTTCGTTTAGGCGATACAGATCTCTTAATTGAGATTGAAAAGGATCTCATAACCCATGGAGATGAATGTGTATTTGGAGGAGGCAAAACACTCCGGGATGGTCAAGCTCAAACACCTGGTGTTACCAGTGCAGGAGGTGCTTTGGATTATGTTATCACAAATGCTGTAGTGCTTGATCCTGTGATTGGGATAGTGAAGGGTGATATAGGTATTAAAGATGGTAAAATTGCAGGTATCGGAAAAGCCGGAAATCCATTAGTAATGGATGGTGTTGATAGAAACCTAATCGTATCCGCATGCACAGAGGCAACAGCTGGTGAACACACAATCTGTACTCCAGGACACTTTGATACCCACATTCACATGATTTCTCCTCAGCAGTACATAGATGGGATCAGTAATGGTATATGTAATATGATAGGCGGTGGTACCGGTCCTGCAGATGGTACTAATGCTACTACGTGTACTCCAGGTACATTTAACATCAGTAGGATGTTAGAATCCGTAGAGGACATTCCAATGAATTATGGATTTTTGGGTAAAGGCAATGATTCTCATCCTTCATTAGCCACACAAATGGAACAAATCGAAGCCGGTGTTTGTGGACTAAAAGATCATGAAGATTGGGGAACTACTCCTGCTGTTTTGGATGCATCACTTCGTGCAGCTGATTTAACTGATGTTCAAGTCGCAATACACACTGATTCAATAAATGAATGTGCTTATTTAGAGGATACCGTTAATGCCATCGACGGAAGAGTTGTCCACAGCTATCATACAGAGGGAGCAGGCGGTGGTCACGCTCCAGATATACTTGCCATCGCAGCAGAACAAAACGTTTTACCTTCTTCAACTAATCCTACAAGGCCATTTACTGTTAATACTATTGACGAACACCTTGATATGCTCATGTTTTGTCATCATCTTAATCCCGGTGTTGCAGAAGATGTTGCATTTGCAGACTCTAGAATTAGAGCCGAAACAATAGCAGCCGAGGATGTAATGCATGATGAGGGAGTTCTTAGTATGTATTCATCAGACAGTCAAGCTATGGGTAGAATTGGAGAGGTTGTAATTCGTGCATGGCAAACTGCCGACAAAATGAAAAAAATGAAAGGAAAACTAAAAGATGAGGAAGGAGACAACGACAATTTAAGAGCAAAGCGCTATATTGCAAAAACAACCATTAATCCTGCCATAACTCATGGTGTCGCAGACTATCTTGGATCTCTTGAAGTAGGAAAGTATGCTGATATAGTCATGTACAATAATGCTTTCTTTGCTGCAAAACCAAAAATGGTCTTTAAAGGTGGATTTATTGCTTGGTCTATAATGGGAGATCCAAATGCTTCTTTGCCAACACCAGAACCGGTCTTTTATAGACCAATGTTTGGTGCCATGGGTCGTGCTGTAAAGAAGACTTCTTTTACCTTCATGTCAAAAAAATCATTAGATCTTGGTGTTCCTCAGAAACTAGGATTAGAAAAAACCACATTGGCTGTTAAAAACTGCAGAAGTATAGGAAAGAAAGACATGATGTGGAATGATAAAACACCAGAAATTACTGTAGATCATGAAACATATGAAGTAAAGATTGACGGGCAGATCGCTACTGTTGATCCAGCAAAGGAACTAACTTTAGCACAAAGATACTTTATGGCCTAAGGTATCTTTCCAACCCTCTTTTTTTATTTCTAAAGTCTACATTGTTTTAATTTCTATTCGGTATTGTTATTTCTGATACATTTATCTCTTGGTCTTTAATTCTAAAAAATATGTCTTCACCACAAAATTTTGGAGTTTGGAAACCAATAGCTGAAAATGTTGAATTCAATGCTTTAGAGTCTAATTCAAACGCAGTAATGGCCGTAGCTGAAACGGTGAGAACCACCCTAGGACCAAAAGGGTTGGATAAACTTTTGATCGATCAATCAATGAATAGACATGTATCTAATGACGGTGTTACCATATTGCTTTCACTTAGAGCAATTCATCCTGTCGCAAGAATGATAGTAGAAATTGCAGAAAGACAGGAGCAAAAAGTTGGCGATGGAACGACCACGGCTGTGATTTTGGCAGCTGAGATGATCAAAGAAGGTAAAAGATTAATCCGTGAACTTGCTGTGCATCCTACTAAGGTCGTTGAAGGCATTGAAAGTGGGATAAAACATTCTTGCGAATTGCTAAAAAAAAGTGCCATAAAGATCAATCTTGATGCTCCTGAACTTGATCAAATCGTAAAAACAAGCTTGTCATCAAAATTGGATGGTCGAGTATTGCATACGTTGGTAGTTAATGCGTTACGTACTGTAGGAAAAGATGCAATTTACAACGGATTATATGATTTTGATAAAGCAGTACAGGTAATTAGAAGAGTAGATATTGAGGATAAAATTTTTAATGGCATTGTTTTGGAAAGAAAAAGAATAGATCCAGAACTTCCAAGCAAAGTTGAAAATTCGAAAATTCTAATTCTGAGATTGGATTTAAAACCCGTAAAAGAGTCGTGGATCAAAGAAAATAGTAAATATCAAGATATTCTTACTATGGAAAAAGATCGTTTGGAAAAATCAAAAAAAATTGTTGATACCATAGTTGAAACGGGAGCAAATACTCTTTTTATTGCTTCACCTGAAGTGGATCAAATAGT